>NZ_JBNPON010000045.1:0-32203 GCF_050315195.1 Clostridium sp. SGI.024
GGATAGATAATAGGGGGACAAAAATGAAAAAGAGATTAATCGCATTAATAATATTATCTTTAAGTATTGGAGTATTAGGATGTACATCTGATAAAGAGGAAACTACAAGTAACAGTAATGAAGTAGTAACACAAGAAGAATCTAAGGAAGAAAAGAAAAGAAGTAGTGATGAAATGTATGAATTCTATAATTCAACAGTAGCGGAAGTGGGGAAATTATTAAAAGAAAATAATATAGATTATAAAGAGAAAAATAAAAATGATAAGTATGATGGAAAAACAAGTATAGAATATGAAAATAGTAATCAAAAAGCTATTAATGAATTTACTATAGGAAGATATGGAATAGCATTTAAAGAAAATGATGAAATAAAATATTTAACAGCTAAATTAACTTTAAATGTAAATGATGAAGAAATGAAAGCTAAAGAATTCAAATTTGAAGAAACAGAATTTTATAAATTACACAATATTTTAGCACCTGAGGTTAAAAATACTGACGAAATTAATGAAAAGGTTAATGATACTTACAAAACGCTAACATCTATAGATAGAATAGAAATTGAAAATGGGAAAGTTAAAGAAACAATAGTATTAGGAGATAACTGTATAGACTATATAATTACAATTTATCCATAATATAATAAAGAATAAAATATTAAAACATAAGTTTAAATAAGTTTATACAAATAAAAATACAAACAATTGAAAGCATATAAATAAAGCAATAATTAAGATGTTTATATTAAAAGAAAAGTAATACATATGCTTTCAATTGTAATCTTTTATTGAATATATATAAAGCTACATAATAGAAAACTATTTTAATTACATAAAGTATAAATAAAATCAATTTGTGTAATTAAAATAATTTTCATAAAGATAGAATAGATCTTAAAAATTCAAATTTATAGTGGATAGATAATAGGGGGAGGGAATGAAGAGTAATGAGAAAAGATAAAGGTGTTTTAACGATAGAAGCTGCTCTTATGATACCTATGTTTGTATTTGCAATACTTTTTATAATTCAATTTATGAAGGTAGTTTATATTTATGATTCAGTTCAAAGTAATATTTATAATACAGCAAAGTTTATTAATGGATACACCTATATTTATGAAGAACTTAAAAAAATAGAGCAAACTGAAGAATCTCAAAAGTTAAGAAAGATAGAGGATTTATTGGTACAAATCGTAAATCCATTAGAGGATGAAAAGATAGAAGAGTTTATTTTACAACTACTAGAAGAAGCTGAAAATAGTGTTCATGATGCAGCTAGTACTGCAGTTAATGCTATTTTTTCAGAAATTGTTGATAAAAATTTAAAAGATGAATTTGGAGATGGAGCAGATATTTACTTAGGCTCTGTAAGTGATTTTGAGTCTGATAAAAGTAAATTAACTTTTGGTGAAGATGGGGAAGTTTTAGTTAGAGTTAAATATAAAATAACATTTGAGGTGCCGTTTTTTAATATAAAAAAAGATGTGGAGTTTGCAAATCAAGTTAAGATAAAAAGTTTTTAATAATATAACTATTTTTAGAGAGGATATATAGATGATAGATGTTGCTATAAAGATTTTGATAGGTATAGGGTTAACTATATTACTAAATATAATAATAGATTATTTTATATTAGGGGAAGGGAGTGATTTATTTACATCCATTAATGATATATTTAAAACAAAAGATAGGTTGTTTGTGCATATCAGTTCAGTAATTATACAGTTGGCATTAATAAGTGTATTAGGTGTTAATTTAGTAGGGGGTCTATATTATTTAGTTACTTTAATATTTTATAGAATAACTATAATAGATTACAAAACCAAATATATAGATAATAAATTATTTGTATTATTACTAATAGTTTCTTTTATGTCTCTAGCTATTGATAATGGTGTAGGAATATTAGAGAGCTTAGCTACTGGTGTGATTACTTTTCTATTGTTATGGGGATTTTCAAAGGTTACACGAGGTGCTTTTGGAATGGGTGATGCTAAAGTTTTAGGAGCTTTAGGAATTATTTTTGGGTTACGAGGATTACTTGCAATTTTAATTGCTGGAGGAACTTTAGTTTTTGCTGTAAGTATAGTGCTTATAATAAAGAGTAGATCAAATGCAAAGAAAGAATTACCATTTACCCCTTATTTATTTTTAGGATTATTACTAGTTTTTATAATTAATAACATTTAGGTGAGCTATGATAAAAATATTAATACTATTGACTTTATTATCAATAACACTATATACAGATATAAAAGATAATAAGATAAAAAATATACATTTAATACTTCCTTTAGTATTAGGAGTGTTAATTGCAGTCTTAAGTAATGGACTAGTTGGATTAAAGTCATCAGTATTTGGTATAATAATACCTTTTGTGGCATTGTTTTTATTCTTTGCATTAAAGATGCTTGGTGCTGGTGATATAAAATTATTTTGTACAATTGGAGCAATAATGGGAGTTAATTTTGTTATCAATAATATTATATATAGTTTTTTTGTTGCAGGAATTGTTGTTATAGGGAAGCTTATATTTACAGGTAATTTATTTAAAACACTTAAGAGTATTTATTACTTTTTTAAAGCTATTTTTATTGGAAGATCTTTAATTGAATTTCCTAAGGTTGAAGGTAATACTTTTCCTTTTGTAATAGCTATATTTATAGGAACGATTTTGCAATTAATAGTAAATTATAGATTTATATAATATTTATTAATATAGATTAATATAAGTGAATACATTATATGGAACAGGGGTTAATTATGAATTATTTAATAGGTTACTACAGTGATAAAGGAATAAGAAAAGAAGTAAATCAAGATGCTTTACTTATGAAAACATGTAAAAGTCCTTACGGAAGAATTGGTCTATTTATAGTTTGTGATGGAATGGGTGGACTTCAGCAGGGGGAACTTGCTAGTTCAACAGTAATTAATATGTTTTCAAATTGGTTTGATAATGATATTAAGAATATTAATTTTGAAAATCTTACACAGGAAGAAATATTTACTGTAATTAATGAACTAATAAATAATGTAAATAGAAAAATGATTGAATATGGACAAAAGAATAATTGTAAATTAGGGACTACAGTAACTTTAATGTTAACAATAGATGAAAAATATTATATATACCATGTTGGTGATAGTAGGGTATACAAAATATTTGAAGATATAGAAATACTAACTAAAGATCAAACTCTTGTAGCGAGAGAAGTAGAGCTTGGAAATTTAACTGAAGAAGAAGCTAAGAGAGATCCAAGAAGAAGTGTATTATTACAATGCATTGGAGCAAAATATAATATAACACCTGAGTTTTCAAGTGGAGAATTAAATTTAAATGAAGTTTATGCTATTTGTTCAGATGGATTTTATAGAAGGTTAGAAAAGTTTGAATTAATTAATGAACTAAATCCTAAAAAATTCATTTGTAATAATGATTTAAATAATAAAGCAAGGGAATTAGTTTTTAGAGCTATGGATAGAAAAGAAGCTGATAATATATCAGTAATTTTAATAAAAACTATAAATTGAATTTAGGAGGAAGTACTTTTGATTAAATTAGGACAAATTGTAGATGAAAGATACGAAATCCTTAAAGAAATTGACAGAGGTGGGATGAGCATTGTTTATCTTGCTAGTGATAATAGATTAAAAAAATCTGTAGCTCTTAAGGATATTAGAAAAAGTAATAAAATAGATTCTAGGGTTTTATTAAATTGTTTAAAAGCCGAAGTTAACCTTTTAAAAGGATTAGATCACCCGAATTTGCCTAATGTATATGACATTATAGAAGGTGAGGACCATATTTATGTAATAATGGATTATATAGAAGGTGAATCCTTAAAGAAAAAAATAGAAAGAGAAAAAGTAATTTCTCATGAGGAAGTAATTGATTATGCTATTCAATTAAGTAGTGTATTAGATTATCTTCATACAAGAAAAGGCAATCCTATTATTTATAGAGATATGAAGCCAGATAATATTATGTTAACCCCTGAGGGAAGAATAAAGCTCATAGATTTCGGTATTTCTATAAAATCAGATGAGGAAAGTAGTGCTTTAAGTTTTGCTACTAACTTATATGCATCACCAGAACAATTATTAAGAAAAAAAACAGATTGCAGAACTGATATTTATAGTTTAGGGGTAACTCTATACTATTTAGTTACAGGTATTAACAAAAAAGTAAATCCTAGCTTACCACCTATAAGAACTATAAATCCTTCATTACCTGAAGGGCTTGAAAGAATTATAAGTAAGTGTATACAAGAAAATCCAGAGGATAGATATGAAAGCTGTGAAAAGTTATTATATGACTTAGAAAATATAGAAAAGCTTACATCAGATTATAAGAAAAATGTTATTAAAAGAATAGCTCCATTTTTAATATCAACTACTTTATTTATTGCAAGTTTATCTGTTAGTTTAGTTGGTTTAAATGGAATAAAATCAACAAATCTAGATAATTATAAAGCTATATTAAATGAAGCAAGTTCTAATCTTGTTGATGGAAACAATTCTAAGGCAATAGAATTATTGGACAAGGCTATTACAGAAGTTGATAGTAGTAGAGCAGAAGCGTATGTAAATTTATTAGATATTTATATTAATATGGGTAATACAAAAGAAGGTATAGCTAAAATAGAAAGTTATATTAATGATAAATATGGTAGGGTAGATAAAAATAATGAAGTTTTATTTAAGCTTGGAATGACTTATTTAGATAATAATAACTATCCATCTGCCTTAAAGTATTTTCAAAAAGTAGATAAGAAGAGAATACCTGATGTTAAGTACTATAGAACTTTAGCAACTAGTATGAGCAATATGAATATTGATTATGAACAATTTTCAGCTGAATTAGAAGCTTTTGAAGCTTTTGTAGATACCTTGCCAAATGATGAAAAGAAAATTATTAATTATAATTCATTAGCTAATATTTATGGATCTTATAAAGGGCAAATTGTAAATGCAAATGATAAGATAATAGACATAATTAATAAAGCTGATAAGGTATTAGAAAATTTAGAAGATAATCAGCTAGAAATAAAGTATGAAGTTGAGTTTTGCCAAAAGCTTGCACAAGCTTACCATAGTAAAGGAAGTAACTCTGAAGATAAGCAGCAAGGTAAAGCTTACTTTAATACAGCAGTAGACTTATATAATGAATTATTAGATTTAGAAGTAAAGAATACTGAAAATATTCTAATTAAAATTGGTGATATTTATTATGAAACACAAGAATATCAATCAGCAATAGAATATTACAATAATACTATTAAAAAATATCCAGAAAGCATAAAGGCTTATAGTAAAATTATTAATCTTTTATTAGATGTAGAGCAAGCAAAAACAGAAGGTAGAAGCTATGATTTAATAAAAAATTATTACAATTCTGTATCAGCTATATCTGGTGCCAATGATAATGAAGATTTTAAAAAGTTAAAAAGAAGAATAATTAATTTAGAAATATTATAGTGAGGTGGAATAGTTATGAAATATGAAATTATGTTTTATGGCGGCCTTGTAATTACAATAATTACATTAATTCTCGCTATAATAAGTTTTTTAAAATTAAATGTAGCAGAGGCTTTATGTGATTTAGTTGGAATAAACTTTAAGGCAAAAAGAATATCTAAAAGTAATAAAAGTAATAAAGAGAAAAGAAAATATAGTAATCTTTCTAGAAGAATTAAACCAGATATTACTGTTAGAAAAGAAAAGAAAAATAATATTGAGGGTAAAGATATTGAAGAGAATAAAAATATAAAACCTAGATATGATTACAATAATTTAGATGAAGAAAGTACAACATTACAAAATGATGAAGATACTACTTTACTAGACGAAGAAAATACAACGTTATTAGATGGAGAAGAAACAACTATTATTTCAGAGGATGCTGAAGAAACTATGTTGATAGAGGAGGATAATGGGTTTTCAGAGAAATTTATTAATGAAGTTGACATAGTATTGGTAAACTCTGATGAAATAATATAAATCTAGGGGGAAATTATGAGAAAAAGGGTAAATGGGATAACTAAAAATAAAGGAGCTGTTTATAAAGGGGCAGTAGTTTTATCTACTATATTTATATTTGGAGTATCAATGAAAGTAGTATATTCAAATTCTAAATTTGATATTAAATTTAAATATTTAGGTGAAGAATTTGATCCACAAACAAATATATTTAATCAAGAAAATAATCCAAAGTGGTTTTTTAATAATGCGGCTAGGTCTGAAGTAAAACTGGAAGTTGATTTTAGTGAGTATTATAGAATAGCAAAGAGAAATTTCAGTGTAACAAATAAAGAAACAGATATTCCTTTTGCTGTAGTAGCTAAAATAGTAACAGAAAATGATACTGAGGGTAGTTTTATAGAGGCAAAGTATATTAATATAAAAAAAATAATACCCCAAAATGGTGAATTTGAAGGCAAATATAATGTTATAATAACTGTTCCAGAGGGAAATAATGATGATAAAGTTGATATAAAAATTTCATCACGTGATGATAATAACTGGGGAATTCCTAATGGTCTTTCTGAAGATGTTTATGTTATAAGAGATACCCAAAATCCTGAAGTTTTATTAACGGGTATATCAGAGGATTTAATGGTACAAAATGAGGTTTTTGTAGAATTAAATGATAATTATAAAGATACAGCCAATATAGCTTATGAATCAACTGATAGTAGATTAAATATAGAAGAAATCACAAGAGAAGATGGAACAAAAATATTAAAAATTACTCCAGCTGAAGATGGTAAATACCAAGTCAAAGTAATTGCTAGAGATAAGGCTGGAAATGAGAGTGAAGAAAATATAAACTTCAATGTTAATAATGTTGCTCCAATTGTAAAATTTAATGGTGAAGCTTTAAAATCAACATATAACACTAGAAATATAGAAATAACAATACAGAATGATTCGGATATAGACTTTAGTAAAGATAAAGCTAAATATAGATTATACGATAATAAAGACTCAGAGAACCCTGTGGAAATAGATAGTAAACAACTTACTAGGGTAGATAAGAAAAATGCTAAAGCTATACCTAATATAATTTCCGATGGTAAATATAAGTTAATGCTTGATATATATAATATTGATGGTATAAAAAATACTGAAAATATTGAGCATTCCTTTATAGTAGATACAGTAAAACCTGAAGTAAATATTTTAGATGTTATAGAAGGAAAGACATACAATACAAAACAAAAAGTTAAATTTGAAATTAAAGAAAATAACTTAAAAGCAACAAAATTAAAAGTAAATGGAGTAGTTGTAAATCCATCAGAATTAAAGTTAGTAAGTAGTAGGGAAGGAATATCTACTTATGAATATGAAACAAAGATAAAAGAAAATGAAATTAATAATTTTAATTTAGAGATTATTGCAGAAGATGAAGTTGGACTTAAATCAGATCCTAAAACTATTAATTTTGTAATAGATAGAACAAATCCAACTGTAGAATTTACAGGAGTAGATAATAATGGATACTATAATACAGATAAAATAGTAAAAGTAAAGGTTGAAGATGAAGCGTTAGATTACGACAGTCTATCATTTAAAGTAAAAAAATATTTAAATGAGAATGCTACAGTAGATGTTGATTACAAAAATGAAGCTGGTGAAAATTTAGTATTTAATAATGGAAAAGTAGAAATACCATTTAACGAAGAAGGCGTATATGAAATACAAGTTAGTGGAAATGACCAAAGTGGTAATGCAATTGCTGAGAATGATAGTAAAATAAAGTTTACCATTGATAAAGAGGCTCCTACTGTAGAGTTTTTTGATGAAGAAGATAGTGGGACTAAATTAATAAGTGAAAATGTATATAATATGGATAAAGTAAAAGTAAAGGTTGAAGATAAGGCGTTAGATTACGGAAGTCTTTCATTTAAAGTAAAAAAATATTTAAATGATAATGATACAGAATATATTAAATATGAAGATTTAGAATTTGAAAACGGAGAAGTAATAATACCATTTAATGAAGATGGAATATATGAAATACAAGTTAGTGGAACTGATAGAAGTGGTAATAGAATTGCAGAACAAGATGGTAAAATAAAGCTTATAATTGATAAAACAAAGCCTGTAGTAAGTATTGAAGATCAGAATGAATATAAAAACACAGTAGAGCCTGTTATATTTAGTGTAAATGAAGTGAATTTTGAACAATCAAATTTAGATTTTACAGTTAAAAAAACAAAGGCTAATTCTGAACTAGAGCCTATTGAAGTAAAAGAAGAGAATATTAAAAAAATATCTGAAGAAAATGGAGTTTATAAATTTGAATTAGTAGGATTATTTAAAGAAGATGCTAAATATGATGTTACTATTAATTTTAATGATAAGGCAGGTAATACAATTGATACAGAAAAAAGTAAAAATCAAGTATCTTTTACTGTAGATAAAACACAACCAACTATAAACATTCAACAAATAAAAAATAAAGATTATTATAAAGATAATAGAGATGTTACAATTACAACTTTTGATGTAAATAATGAAATTAACAATATTATTATAACCAAAGATGGTAAAGATTATATAAAAGAGAAACTGGAAAAAGAAGGAAAGAAAATAGGGTTTTTAAAACAAGGAAAAACAGCAACATTAAAGCATTTATTTACTGAAGAAGGTAATTATGAAGTTAAGGTAGAATCAATTGATAGTGCTGGAAATAAAGCAGAATATGAAAATATAAGATTTGTAATTGATAAAGAGGCTCCTACTGTAGAATTTTTTAATGAAGTAGATAGTGAGACTAAATTAATAAATGAAAATGTATATAACATAGATAAAGTAAAGGTAAAAGTTAGGGATAAAAATTTAGATGATAATAATATTAGATTTGATGTAAAAAAATATTTAAACGATAGTGATACAGTAGAGGTTGATTATAAAAACGAAGCAGGTGAAAAGTTAGGATTTAAAGATGGAGAAGTAATAATACCATTTAACGAAGATGGAATATATGAAATACAAGTTAGTGGAACTGATAAAAGTGGCAATCCAATTAATGAGGAAGTTGGAAAAATAAAGTTTATAATTGATAAAACAAAGCCTGTAGTAAATATTAAAAATTATGATACTTTGAATGGATCCTTTAATAAAAAAGTAGACTCTGTTAAATTTAGTGTAAATGAAGCAAATTTTGAACAATCCAATTTAAAATTTACAGTTAAAAAAACAAAGCCTAATTCTGAACCAGTTGATATTGAAGTAAAAGAAGAGAGTATTAAAAAATTATCAGATGAAAATGGAAACCATGAATTTGAATTAGCAGGATTATTTAAAGATGATGCTAAATACGATATTTCTATTAATCTTACAGATAAAGCAGGAAATCCAATTGATACAAAAAGCAAAAATTCAGTAGCTTTTACAGTAGATAACACTAATCCAGAAGTAGAAATAAAAACAGTAGCAGATAATAATTACTATAATCTTGAAACAGTTCCTTTAGAAGTAAGAGTAAAAGATAATAATCATAATACAAATAAAGTTATTATAGAGAAAATATCTAAAAAAATTGGTGAAAATCAATTAGTTGAAAAGAATGAATATACAGAAAGCTCAACATCTGAAGGTAATATTAAAGTATTTAAATTAGTATTAACAGAAGAAGCTACTTATAATGTAACAGTTGAATCTAATGATATGGCTGGAAATTCAAATGAGGAAAAAGAGCCATATAGCTTTGTAATTGATAGAAAAGAGCCTTTAATTGAAACTAATTTTGAAGGCTTAAATGAAACTTATAATAATTCAACAAAGACAGCTACTATAAAGATAAGTGAGTTAAATTGGGAAAATAAATATACTGGGAAACCTTTAATAGCAATAGTTAAAGGGAAAAAGCTCACTCCTAATAAAAAAGAAGTTGATATTGATTTATCATTTCCTTTAACAGGAGAGGTTACTGAAAAAAGTTTTACTGATGAATTTAATGATGATGCAATTTATAATTTAAATGTATCTATAAGTGATTCAGCTGGTATAGATGGAAAGAGTCAATCTGTTAAATTTATTACTGATAAAACTGAACCTACTATAAATATTGAAGGAATAGAAAATGAAAAATATTATGATGGTAATAGAGATGTCATAATTACAACTACTGATGTAAATAATGATATTAACAATGTTACTGTAAAAAAAGATGGCAAGGATTATTCCATAGGAGAATTTTCAAAAGAAGGAATAGAAAGAACACTAAAATATTCATTTACTGAAGAAGGCAATTATGAAGTTGAAGTGGAATCTATTGATAAAGCTAAGAATAGAAAAACTTCTGATAATATATTCTTTACAATAGATAAGCAAGATCCCCAATTAAAAATAATTGATAGTAATGATGGAGAAGATATAGTATCAGGAAAACATTATAATAAATTTAAAAATATTGAAGTTATATTAACTGATAATAATCTTGAATCATATACACTAAAAGTGAATGGAAAAGAAGAAAAATTTAAAGATGAAGAGAACTCTAAAGTATTAAAGTATACTTTAGAAGCTAATAAAGATGGAGTATATGAAGTATCAGTAGGAGCTATTGACAAGTCTGGAAATAATCTTACTGAGGATAAAAAAGAAAAAGTCACTTCATTTGTAATAGATACTACGAAGCCTATAGTTAATATTGAAGGCTTTGATAGTCTAAACAATTCATTTAATAAAAAAGTAGATTCTGTTAAGGTAAATATAAATGAAATAAATTTTGATAAAAATAACTTAAAAGTTAATTTAAAAGCTACAGAACCGAATAAGGAAACTAAAGCAACAGTAATAGAAGGAAAGAATATTGAAGTTGTACAGATAAAAGATGAAAAGGGAAATTATATAGATGGAAAGTATGAATTTGTATTAAATAAGTTATTTACTATGGATGGTAAATACGATATTTCCGTGGAAATGACTGATATAGTAGGAAATCCTATTGATGAAAGTAGTAAAAACTCAGTATCATTTACAGTGGATAATACTATACCAGATATAAGAGTAGTTACTCCTGAAGATAAAAAATATTATAAAAACAATGAATTACCATTAGAAATAAGGATTAAAGATAATAATCATGAGGTTAATAGGGTTACAATAGAGAAAATTTCTAAAAAGCTAGGGGAAGAAGCAAAGGTAGAAAAAAATGATTATACAGATTTCGTAGCTGAAGGAAGTGACCAAGTATTTAAAAGAATTTTTAAAGATGAGGGAACTTACAATATATCAGTTTATTCAAAGGATAAGGCTGGAAATGAAAATAAGTTACCAGAAATATATAGCTTTATTATTGATAGAACACAACCTATTATAGAAACTAATTTTTCTAGTATAAATGAAACTTATAGTAATCCACAAAAAAATGCATATATTAAAGTAAGTGAAGTAAATTGGAAAAATGAATATACTGGAAAAGCCTTAATAGCAAATGTTAAGGGTGAAAAAATAACTCCAGATAATAAAACTACAAGTATTGATTTATCATTCCCTCTAACAGGAGAGGTAACTGAAGTAAACTATGGAAACGAGTTTGTAGATGATGCAATTTATAATATTAATGTATCTATAAGTGACTATGCTGGCATAGCTGGTAATAGTCAGTCAGTTAAATTTGTTACTGATAAAACTTCACCTTCTATAAGTGTTGAAGGAATAGAAAATGATCAGTATTATAATATGGATAGATATTTAGTAATTAAAAATAATGATGTAAACCACAATATAAATAAAATAACTATAAAGAGAAATGGTAATGAATATCTAATAGGTGATTTTGCAACCGAAGGTAGAGATAAAATAGCTAAGCATACCTTCTCTCAAGAAGGAGAATATGAAGTATCAGTAACTTCAACTGATAAAGCTGGTAATAGTGTAGTTCATCCTACAATTAAATTCACTATTGATAAAACAGCACCAGTAATAACTCCTTTAAATAGAAATGAAAATAAAGTGTTACAAAATGGACAATATATTAATAAGTTATTCATTCCTGAATTTAAGTTAGATAAACCAGAAGATGATAAAATTGATTTCATAAGCATAAATGGAGAAGGTAACTTTGCAAATTCTACCTTAATGGCAGATAAGGAAATTGAGTATAAATATAAGGTTGTAGCTAGTGATAAGGCTAAAAATTCTACAAATTTAGATATTGGATTTACAGTAGATGTAACCTTACCAGAAGTAAAAATATCAGGAATATTAAGTGGTTTCTTTAATAAAGATATGAGACCAGTTTATGATATTACAGATAAAAATTTAGATAAAGAAAAAACAAGTGTTACATTAAATGGTACTCCTTTTGAATCAGGAACTGTAATCAAAGAGCAAGATAATTATAACTTAAAGCTAGTAGGAACAGATTTAGCAAATAATATAGTTACTAAAACTATAGGCTTTACTATTGATAAGGATAAGCCTGTAATAAGATTTGAAGAGGAAATTTCAGGAAAATACTTTACAGAAGATTTTATACCTAATTTTGTTATAGATGATTTAACAGACTATACAATAATTTCAATGACTTTAGATGGAGAAGATTTTGAAGTAGGTCAAGAAATAAAAGAAGAAGGAAAGCATGTATTGTATATAGAGGTTAAAGATAAGGCAGAAAATATTGAAAGTGTTAGTATAGAATTTATTTTAGATAAAACACCGCCAAAGTTTATAGTAGATGGTATAGAAGACGGAGGTAAGTACTTTGAATCTATAAGTGCTAAAATAAAATTAGATAATCCTATGGATAAAATACAAGGTGTAGAAGTTAATGGAGAATTAGCAAAGGGAAATATAAAAGATGAAAATGGACAAGAAGTAATTGAGGTAGATTTTAATGAATTAAATTCATATGAATTAAAGCTTACTGCAATAGATAAGGCAGGTAATTTAACAGAAGATATTTTGAATTTTGAAGTAGTTCAAAAGAATATTTTTGTAAAGTTATATCAAAATAAAAGTATATTTTATCCATTTTCTGTTATAGTTGTTGCTGGTATTTTTTCAACTGTTTTTATCATATTTAGAAAATCTAAAAAGCAAAGTGAAATAAAAGAATAAGTAAGGATCAAAAATTTCATATCTAGTTAATGAATAACCTCCTTGAAAAAATTATAGTAATAATTTTTCAGGAGGTTTTATTTTATTAGTAGAAAGCTTAGCAATGAAAAATGAAATTATGCATTTAAATTAAATGAAAGTATAATAAATGCTATAATAATATAAAAATGTACATATAGTTTTATATCAATATCAGAAATACTTTATGGGAATGAAGTGCTTGTGAAGTATTGTTATATTCATGAAAAATATGTTAACGTAATTAGCCTTATATTATGGGAATAAGATAATTATTCTATTAACATGTAATTTTAAAAGGGAGGTAAGGATTTGTAAACTATAATGCTTAACTATGTTTACAAATAATATGTATTTTATGAAAAGGAATAGGGTGAAAAAATTTCTAGACTGTACAATGATTTGTACTATGGCTACCACAATGGTTCTTTCAAGTTTAAATGTAAAGGTTTTAGCGGTGGGAAATTCTATAAATGAAACAAACATAGAAGAAGCTACAAGAGTTTCATATTATTCATTTGATGATTCAAATGCTGATGATGCTTGGGGTAACCGTAATGGAACTGTAAAAGGAGCAACCTTTGTTGAAGGAAAGTCAGGAAAAGCTGCTAGTGTTACAGAATCAAAGAATATTGTGGTATCAGGAACTTCTAAAATTGGGGAAAATGATCCTTGGACAGTAAGTTACTGGGTAAAATCAACAGCAGATTTAGTAAATAGAGCATCTGTTATGATGGATACTGCTAAAGATTTTTCATTTGATTTGAAGATGGCTAGTAATCGTGATGCAGGGTTCCATGTTGGTAAAAGAGATGGTGATGTACTAACATACCAATATAATTTTCAACCTAATGTTTGGTATAATGTGACGTGGACTCAAAGCAAACAAGATGATTATCAATGTATGTAAATGGTAGATTAGTTAAAAATAATGTTTGGACAAAAACTCATAAGACTTTAGCTCCAATTGATATTATTGGAAGTACAGGATTTATAGGATTAATAGATGAGGTAAAAGTTTATAACAGAGTTTTAACAGAAGCTGAAATAAATAAAGCTTTATTAACTAAAGGGTTTAATATTAATGAGCATAATAAGACAATATTTATTGAAGAAAAATATCAAATTGAAGCAAATCTTCTAACAGATAGTGAAAATGATATAATTACATATGAATCAAGTAATCCAGAGGTAGCTTCTGTAGATAATCAAGGAGTAGTAACAGGATTAAAGAGGGGAACTACTAATATTACACTTAAGGCAGAAGGATATACAGATACTATAAAAATAACAGTTGATAAAAAAATAAATATTAAAAATGTTCTTCCACATTATATGCTTTCTAAAGAATATTTATCTGATATTGAAAAATCTCCAGGTGGAAACCGTCAATATCTTGGACAACCTGATATGGTTCGTACAAGTACAGGTAGATTAATTACTGCTTATCCAGCAGGCCATGGAAAAGGACCAATTATTATGAAGATTAGTGATGATGATGGTGAAACTTGGGTTGAAAAAACAAATACACCTTCTTCATGGGTAGGTTCTCAAGAAACACCAACTCTTTATGTATTAAACCTTGAAGATGGTACAGAAAGAATAATAATGATTACTGCATGTCCAGGATGGGGTGTAGATAGTAATGGTAACAGATATGGATGGAATACATCTTATTCTGACGATAATGGTGAGACTTGGAATGAGTACAAACACTGGTATTCAAAAAGAGCTGATAAAGCTAATAATGATGTTATAGTAGCTATGTCAAGTTTAATTCAACTTAAGGATGAAAATGGAGAATATATTCAAAAGTGGATGGGAACTTATCATACTTATGACTATGTAAATTATAAAACATATTTAACTTTTGATGAAAATGGTAATGAGGTTTGGAGTGAACCAGAAACTTATTTAAGTGAATATCGTAATATTGAAAGTAGATACCAAATGTGTGAAATTGGTATGTTTAGATCGCCTGATGGAAAACGTATTGTTGGTTTAGCTAGAAGCCAATCACATAATAATCCTGCAACATTAATTTATTCAGATGATGAAGGAAAGACATGGAGTAAACCAATGGATCTGCCAGGTTCTTTAGCTGGTGAGCGTCATAAAGCTAAATATGATCCAATAAGCGGAAGACTTGTTATTACATTCAGAGAAATAAAATATGATTTAAATAATAATGGTGTTTTTGATGGAAATAGTGATTGGATTTGTGGAGATTGGATGGCATGGGTTGGTACTTATGAAGATCTAATGGAACAAAATGATGGTGAATACTGCTTTACCATTGCAGAAGATTGGGCCCAAAGTCCAAAGTCTGGAGATACAGGATATACAGGCTTAGTTGTACTTGAAGATGGAACTTTTATAATGGATTCCTATGGACATTGGGATAAGGAGTTCTCAGAAAAATGGGGATGGGGAAATGTAAGAACTGATTTGTGTTATATCAAACAAGCTAAATTTAAGCTAGGTAACATTGAAAATGATAATAACCTTGTTAGTAGAGAAAATTTAGATGCATTAATTTCACAAGTTAAAGATGTTGATGAAAATCTTTATACAAGTGAATCTTTTGCAACATTTAAATTAGCCTTAGAAAAAGCTGAAAGTATTAGTAGCGACAAGGTTTCTCAACAAGTTGAAGTTGATGCAGCTGAAAAAACATTAAAAGAAGCTTTTGATAAATTAGTTGAAGAAAATACAAAGAGCAAAGAGGAAAATAATAAATCTAATTTAAAGAGTGAAGATATACCTTTAAATAGTGAAGATACATCTTTAAAGAGTAATGATACATCAATAAAATCAATTATTACTTCAAATATTAAAACGGGAGACAATATTGCTTTAAGCCTATGGATTCTAGCAGTTTCAGTATCATTTATTGGATTAGCTATCTTATTAATACGAAAAATAAAAATAAAAAACAATACTATTTAAATTAAATATTGATTAAAAGTTTAATTCAGATATTATTAGAATTTATATGCAACAGCTAGAATTAGGCAAATGCATTGGTTTAACAGAAGTAAAAATTTATGAGTAATATTTGTGCCTCAGGAGAATTTCTCCAGAGGCACATTTTTTAGTATAAAGCCATAAGATTACAGTAGAATAATTCAATAATATTGAATTATTAAAGATATCTATTTTTTAAAGCTATAATTGATAGTATACCTATGCTTGATATAATTAGTGTAGTAATCCACATAATAGCATTTGAATTATCTGCAGTATGAGGTACTTCGAATAATATAGTTAAAGTGTTTTCAAAATCTACTATTACATTATCTTTAGTAATGTTTCCAACTGAATTTTTTGATGAAACAGAATATCCTTCGTTATCACTTTCAGTTACTGTATAAGTAAGACCTATTGGAAGTCCAGTAGCGTTTTTAATTTCATTATGTTTAAGTTTGAAGATTGAAACACCATTTGTAAAGGTGATATCACCATAAGTACCATTTATAGTATTGTCAGATAATGTAACTGTGAATGTAAACTCTCTATTTACATCTATATTAGTACCTAATACTGTTTTTCTAACAGACATACTTCCAGTAGAAGGTGATTCTGATTCTACAGGAATTATAGTATTGGTGAACCTTACGTATGCAGTTTCTTCTGAGCTTATGCTTCCAATATCGTTTTCAGATGAAACAGAATAGCCTTCATTATCACTTTCAGTTACTGTATAAGTAATTCCTTTAGGAAGAGATACAGCTTGCTTACTTTCATTGTGCTTTAGTTTAAATGTGGAAACTCCATTTATAAATTCCATATCACCATATGTACCGTTTACAGTATTATCAGAAAGAGTAACTGTAAAAGTAAATTCTTTATTAGTATCTATGTTATCTCCTAAAACTGTTTTATGAACTGATAAATTACCAGTAGAAGGTATAATAGTATTGGTGAACCTTACGTATGCAGTTTCTTCTGAACTTATACTTCCAATAGCCTTTTCAGAGGATACAGAGTAACCTTCATTATCACTTTCTATTACATTATAGTTAACACCTAAAGGAAGACCAGTAGCTAATTTATTTTGATTATGTTTTAATGTGAAAGTGGAAACTCCATTTATAAATTCCATATCACCATATGTACCGTTTACAGTATTATCAGAAAGAGTAACTGTAAAAGTAAATTCTTTATTAGTATCTATATTATTACCTAAAACTGTTTTATGAACTGATAAATTACCAGTAGAAGGTGATTCTGATTCTACAGGAATTATAGTATTGGTGAATCTTACGTATGAAGTTTCTTCTGAGCTTATGCTTCCCGTAGCATTTTCAGAGGATACATAGTAACCTTCATTATTAGTTTCAATTACATTATAGTTAATACCTAAAGGAAGACCAGTAGCCAATTTATTTTGGTTATGTTTTAATGTGAAAGTGGAAACTCCATTTATAAATTCAATATCACCATATGTACCGTTTACAGTATTATCAGAAAGAGTAACTGTAAAAGTAAATTCTTTATTAGTATCTATATTATCTCCTAAAACTGTTTTGCTAACAATAAGATCACCTACATAATTACCATAAGTAAATTCAGCAGACATATAGGTTCTATTGGCATAAAGTCCTACCATATGTTGAAATTTCTTTCCATTGTACTGAATATCTTCAACAGGAGAGTATTGTCTAGGTTCTGAAATCCACATTACATAAGACCATATAGAAAATATTTCATCGTTTTTAGGTAGATGATCAGAAACTAAAACATAATCTTTATTTCCATAAACAGTATCAGCATTTATATCTAAAAGAGAAATACCATCAGGCAAGTCAAATGAATATATACCATTATACCCTTCAGGTTCGTTTATTCGTAACTTACCACTATACCATCTTCCATCAGAACCCATTTTAAAGGTTAAATCACCAGTAACTTCAATTACATCATTTGCAGGAGCATTTTCTAGTATTATATCAGATGAGTTAGAATAATTTATAAGAACTGATGCAAGTGAATTAACTTCAATATCATTTATATTGTTATTTGGTACTTTATAATCATTTAGAATTTTCCAAATTGCATTTTGAGTATTATCATAAGCTTGTTTTTCTGTAACATAATAAGATGAAGAATATAGAACTGCAAATTGTTGAATTGGATTATTAAAATTATATAAACAATATAAGGCTTTGTAAAAAGGTGTAGATGTAATATCAGCCTTTGTTAAATTACCTATAACATCAGTAGAACTCATGTTTAAAACGTATAAAAAGAAATTTTTTATTATAGTATCATTTTCATTAAAATTATTTAAAGTAAGTTTAGATTGTCCAAGTTCTGGAAATGCATTTGCAATTTCAGCTGGTGGCTTTAGTATATCATTGAATTCAGCTTCTGAAGGAGTAGTAATTTGATCTATCTCAACAATCTTATAAAGGTTTTTTCCATTGTAGGGATATCCAGCAAAAAGAACTTTTTTTATCTTTTCAGACATTTCATCATAGTTTTCTATGCTATCAGCATCAAGATATCCATAGGTATAATTTGGTACCCTAGGTATCTTTTCTGTTGTATGAGGCCAATTAAGTAAATTGTTCATACAATATACAACAAGTGACTCTTGTGGATAAGATGGGTCATCAATATAGTGAATTTCATTCTCTAAGAATATTTCAAAACTTGACTCATTTGCAAAAGCTGTTATAGGTATAAGAGATAAAATAAAAAGTAGACACATTATTTTTGTAAGTAGTTTTTTAAGCAATTTCATTTTTTATCATTCGCTCCTTTATAATATATAATTATTGTATTTTCGTATATATCTAGGAGAAGATGAAATGAAATATCAATATAAGTTCGACTACTGTTATATATAATTATATGTTTTTAGTTATTGTCCTTAGCAAAGCTGATATAAAAGAAATTGTGCAAAAAAGATAAGCTATTTTTATTATCATAAGTACTATTTTATGAAAAGAACTTTGGGTTAAGCACAAAAGATATAATTAAAGTGGATTAATTGCTTAATAAAAAGTATCACTTTCTACTCCAAAAATATACAGAAAAATTTGAAGAATTCGACTATATTTTAATATAATCATAATATATAGTCAATAATAATACTTCAAAATATTATAAAAAAATACACTAATAATAAATACAAATAATATATTTATTAATTTAAAATATTATTTAATTAAAATATAAATTCAATTTAAACAATATAAAAAATGTATTTATTTTATACATTTTATTAACAAAAAACTTTCAGCTTAAAAGACAAAAACCTTTGTTTGAGCATAATTATCTCTTGAAAGCCTAAACGAAAAATTTTGATTTAAATAAAATTATATTAAATTTTTTGTTTATAATTTTACTAATTAAATTCAAATGTGGTATAATATATAAAAGTAAATAATATATACATTATTATTTTTCACTTTAATAAATTAAATAACATATAGGCATTAGGAGGGGTATGATGAAGAAAAGAATAATTAATTCTTTATTAACATTAGGGCTTTTGGTAATGCAATTATGCATTAATCCTATCACTACATATGCAGATGTTAATAGTGAGGTTATAGTAGGAACTAATGATAAAGCTATTGCTAAGGAAGATGCAAAAGTGAAAAATCTTTATTTTAATAAAAGTGAAGTGAAGGTTGGAGAGACTTTAGAAATATTTGCGGATATAGAAAATATACAGGAAGGTAATAAAGTATATGCCCACTTATGGTTTCCACAAAATAATTTAGAATATGAATTAACATATAATAAGGAATTAAAATTATATACTACAAATATAAAAATAGAAGAAGGTTTTAGGTATAAAACCCTTAATTTACTGGGGATAGAAATTCGTAATAATAATGAAAGTAGCATGCAATACCAGTCTAAATTATCTGTAATTGTAGCTGATGAAAATGGTATAACTGATAGAGGAGCTCCTGCAATAAATTTGGTAAAGGTTAACAAAAGTGAAATTGCAGTTGGTGAAAATTTAGAAGTTTTAGTAGATGCAAGTGATGATGTATCAGGAGTTGAAGAAGTAAAAGGTTCATTATATATTAATGGACAATATAAAGAATTAAAGTTTTCCTATGATAAGACTAGTAATTTATATAAATCTAATTTTAAAATACGCGAAGATTTAAAATATAAAACAATAAGTGTAACTAATATTTCAGTTACTGATAATTCAGATAAGAGTACTTATTTTCAAGATTTGATAAAGGTTAGTGTAGTTGATGAAAAGGGAAATAAGGATAATATAAAGCCAGTAATTAAATCCATTGAATTTGACAAAGAATATTATAAATTAGGAGATAATCTTAAACTTTACGTAGATGCTTATGATAATGAAACTGGAATTCAGTTTGCTGAAGCATATGTTAAGATAGGAGTATATACAAAACAACTATCTCTACAATATAGTGAAGAATTGGGAAAATATGTTGGTGAAATTAATATAAGTGATGAGATGGTGGGAAGCAAAATTTCCTTATTAAATTTAAGAGTATCTGATAATGCCTATAATTATGCTGATTTTAATAAAGATATATCTTCATATGTTTTAAGTAAAGCTGGTCAACTTGATAAAGAAGCACCAGTAATAACAAATATAGAATATAATAAGGATAAACTTAATTTACAAGATAAATTACAGATTACTTTAGATGCAACAGATGATATTTCTGGCATAGATGAGATTAATGCTAAGTTAACTTATGGAGGAAAGAGTTTTACATATAGTTTCTCTAAATATGATACAAGTAGTAATAAGTATATTTTAGTGATTAATACAGAAGAGCGTATGTATTTTAAAGATATAAATATTGAATATATATCAGCTATTGATTATGCAGGAAATGTAAATGAAATAGAAGTTAATAAAGTTATTTCAGTTAGGGATGAAGCTAGAATTATTAATGAAGCTACTGAGATAAATAATATTATTGAAGAAATTAAAGCTTCAAAGGAAAGTAAAATTAATATTCTTTTAAATAATAAAGAAAAAGTAGTTCATAAAGATATTTTCAATGCTATTTATGGAAGTGATAAAATAATATCTTTTGTACTAGAAGATGGTACAGTATGGAGCTTTAAGGGAAACAATATAAATAGTGAAAATATAGATTCAATTAAATTGTCAGTTAGCAATATTCCAACTGAAGAAGCTAAAAATGTAATTGAAAGCTTAACTGATGATGCTATATTTATAAAGTTTGACCATCATGGATATTTACCTGGAAGAGCTTTAGTAAAATTAAAAGTAAAAGTGGATAATAAAGAAATTATAGGAAAGAGATTAACATTATATTATTACAATCCAGAAACTAAAGAAGTGGAAAAAGTTAATAATAATGTATTTTTAGATAATGATGAATATGTTACCTTAGAAATAGATCATTGTAGTGATTATTTTTTGTCAGTAAACTCTAATTTACTAGGTACAGATGAAAGAGAAAATAATAAAGGACAAGCTCTGGTTAATACACTAGGAGAAGGTAAGGAAGGAAATAATACCTTACCAAAGACAGGATTGGATAACCCAATATTTGCTTTAATTGCTGGAGTTTCATTGCTAGGAATTGGTGCTATCTTAACTGTAAGAAGAAAATAAAATATAATAATTAAGCTTAGAAAGTAAGGTGCTAGAATTATAGCACCTTTTTCTTTATTAAATATATATGTGAGTATAGAGCTATGTATATATTATTGAATTAACTATATATTTATAGTAAAATTATAACATTCTTTCTTTAAATAGAAATTAAGGATATTTTATTAAATCACATTGATATGAATTTAATTTTTAAATAAGAATACAGATAAAAAGGAGCATGAGATATGAGGGCAATTATTTTAGCAGCAGGCATGGGGACAAGATTAAGACCTTTAACAAATGATACACCAAAAGGGCTAGTTAAGGTTAAGGGAATTTCAATGATAGAAAGAGAAATAGAAAACTTAAGAGAAATAGGAATAGATGAAATTATTGTTGTTACAGGATATTTAAAAGATAAATTTAATTATTTGAAAGATAAGTATGGTGTTAAGTTAATACATAATGATAAATATGACGTATACAATAACTTGTATACCATGTATCTTGTTAGGGAATATTTAGAGGATGCATATGTATTAGAATCAGACATTTATATGAATAGAAATGTTTTAGATATAAATATAAATAAAACTACTTATTTTGGAGCCAAAGAATTTAATTTTGAAAATGAATGGATTTTTAAAGCTGATACAAACAACATAATAAAAGAAATGTATGTAGGTTCATCAGAAGAAGATATTATCTTAAAAGGAATATCCTATTGGACAAAAAAAGATGGCAAATATATTTCAAAAAAAATAGAAGATGCAGTTAACAATAATGGCTTTGATAATTTATATTGGGATGAAATTGTTATAGAGAATATTTCAAATATTGAAATAGAATTAAAGGTTTTAAAGGATGATGATGTATTTGAAATTGATTCTATAAATGATTTAAGAAAAGTTGAAGATATATTATTAAAAAGTAATTTAAATTAAAAAGGAGAAATACAATGAAGAAAATTTTTATGTTGATAGTTCTCTGCATAGGATTAATGGCTATTTCTTTAAATTTTACTAAGATGCAGGATAATGAAATTACAATATATACAACTCAAGAAAGTGAAGATGTAGAAGAACTAGTTAAGGATTTTCAAGCTAAGTATCCTGATATCAAATTGAATATTATCAAGGCAGCAACTGGAGAAATAACAGCAAAGCTACTTTTAGAAACAGGTAATCCCCAAGCTGATGTAGTATGGAATGTTGCAACTAGTTCATTATTAATTCTTGATGAATTAGATGGACTAGCTCCTTATAAGCCTCCTACATTGGATAAAATTGATAGCAAGTATTATGATACAAAAAAAGATGTTCCTACTTGGGTTGGAACTACTTTATGGACTGGAGTTATAACTGTTAATACTGAAGAAGCTGAAAAAAAAGGTCTTCCTATACCAGAAACTTATGAAGAGTTAGCTAATCCTATATATAAAAATGAGATAGTGATGCCAGATCCTATTGCTTCAGGAACAGGATATTTAATGATAAACTCATGGCTTCAATCTAAAGGAGAGGAGAGAGGCTGGGAGTTCATAGAAAAAATTAATAAGAATATAAAAATGTATACAACCTCAGGAAGTGCTCCGGTTAAATCAACAGCTATAGGAGAGCAAGTTATTGGATTAAGTTGGGATAAGACTGCTTTGAAGATTGAAAAGGATGTACCACAAATAAAAACTATCTTTGCAAAAGATGGATTACCTTATGAAATTGATGCTTGTGCATTAGTTAATAAAAAAGAAATAAAGCGAGAAGCTAAGATATTTTATGACTGGGCTACTTCGGAGGAAACTATAGAGAAATATAAGAATTCAAGAACTTTAATTACTTTAAAGGATTCGGAGCCAGCAGAAGGAATTCCTAATAATTTTAAAGAGATGCTATCAAACAATGATTTATACTGGGCAGCAGAAAATAAAAATAGGATTTCTCTAGAGTGGACACAAAAAATTAAGGGCAAGAGGTAAGGAGGAAAAGCATGTCTTATATAACTTTAAAAAATATAGAGAAGTATTTTGGTAAAAGCAAAGTATTGGATAATATAAATATAGATATTGAAAAAGGTGAATTTGTTTCTTTATTAGGACCAAGTGGTTGTGGAAAAACTACTCTTTTAAGAATAATAAGTGGACTTGAAAGTAAAAATTCTGGAGAAATTTATGTAGATGGTAAGGAAATATCTAAGGTTTCACCAGCAAAGAGAAATATAGGTATAGTATTTCAAAATTATGTTTTATTCCCTAATTTAACAGTATATGAAAATATAGCTTATGGTTTAGTTAATAAAAAGGTAAAAAAAGAAGAAATAGAAAAAAAGGTTAATAATATTTTAGATAAAATAGATTTAAAGCATATTAAGCACAAATATCCAAAACAATTAAGTGGAGGACAACAACAAAGAGTAGCTTTAGCTAGGGCTGTAGTTTTATCACCTAAGATACTTCTTTTAGATGAGCCTCTTAGTGCCTTAGATGCCAAAGTAAGAGAAACTTTAAGAAAAGAAATAAAAGCCCTTCAAAAGGACCTTGGAATAACAACAATAATGGTTACTCATGATCAAGAGGAAGCACTGACTATGTCAGATAAGATAGTAGTAATAAACGAAGGAGAAATAATGCAAATAGGAGCTCCAGAGGAGGTATATAAAAATCCAGCCAATAATTTTACAGCAGACTTTATAGGTGCTATAAATATTGTTGAAGTAAATAATAAAATTAAAATTGTTAGGCCAGAAGATATACTTATTTCTGATAAAAAGCTAGAGGATTATAAAAAGTGTGTGGTAAAGGATTTAGAGTTTAGAGGTGCTTTTTATAGATTAACTATCAAAACAGAAGCAGATGAAGAAATAACTGTAGATATACTAGCACATTCAAAGGAACAATATAATATCGAAAAAAATAGAGAAATCTATTATAAGATAGGATAGGTTGGTGCTTATGTTAGATATAGATAGATCAAGAGAAAGTAGAAGGTTACTAATATATGCAATTACAATTTTTTTTGCAGTAGTATTAGTATTTCCTATAATAACCTTATTTAAAGAAGCATTTTATATTAATAATGAATTTGTTGGAATTAGTAACTTTAAAACTTACTTTTCAACACCGTCATTATTTAATTCATTTAATAATAGTTTATATGTATCAAGTATAACATCTGTAATAGTAGTGTCTCTAAGCTTTATTTTTGCTTATGCAGTTGAGAGATGCAATATAAAGTTTAAGAGATTAATAAACTTTATAGCTTTATTGCCATTATTTATACCAACTATGACTCATGCTATAGCATTAATATATTTATTAGGTGAAAATGGATTAATATCAACAGGTTTTTTTGGAAAATTACCGTGGTTAGCATTTGATTTTCCTCTGTATGGGAAGTGGGGAGTTATAATTGCTGAATGTATATATGTATTTCCAGCTATATATATGATGTTTTCAGTTGCTTTTAGAGTTTGTGATTATAGATTGTATGAAGCAGCTGAAGTTTTAGATACTAGTAAATCAAGAATGTTCTTTACTATAACTTTACCATCAGTAAAATACACAATAATAAGTGCTTTTTTCTCAGCTTTTACAATGGTGTTTTCTGATTTCGGTATTCCAAAGGTTCTTGGAGGAAGTTATAGTTTATTAGCAACAGATATTTACAAGCAAGTTATAGGACAATCTAATATAACTATGGGAGCAACTGTAGGTATATTATTAATAATTCCATCTATAATATCATTTGTAGTTGATAGAAAGGTTGGAAAATCAGTAACATCAATAGATTCCAGTGCAAAGGATTATGTAATTAAGGGAAATAAGATAAGAGATAGAATTATTTCAGCTTTTGTATTTTTAGTATGTACATTTATAGTAGTAATATTTTTATCTGTAATTATGGCTGCTTTTGTAGAACAATGGCCATATAATTTGAACATAACGACTAAATGGTTTAATGTTAGTACAGTAGGTACTACGCCGATTAAAATATTCGCCAATACTCTTTTCGTCTTTTTAATTTCAGCCATATTAGGAACAATTATAGCAATATTAGCAGCATATATAACTCAAAGAGGTATTGGATTCGAAAGATTGAGAAAGTTTATTGATTGGATTAGTATTACACCACTAGCGATCCCAGGCTTGGTAATAGGATTATCTTATTTATTATTCTTTAATAAGCCAATGAATCCTATGAAATTTATTTATGGTACCTTTATTATTATGATTTTTGCTAATATTGTTCATTTCTTTAGTATGCCATATATGACAATAAAGGGAAGTATGAAAAAAATAGATAAAGAATATGAAAATGTATCTGAAACTATGGGAGTGCCATGGTATAAGGTTTTTGATAATGTAGTATTACCTTTATCAAAAGCATCTATTATTGAAAGCTTTCAATATTATTTCTTAAATTCTATGATGACAATATCAGCATTAGTATTTTTATATACTACTAAGACTAAAGTAGCATCTGTTGAAATGGTTGCGACTTATGATGAGGGAATGACAGCCTCTACAGCTGCAATTGCAGTTATGATTTTAGCTAGTAATTTAGTTGTTAAGTATGGAATAGAGTTGTATAAAAATAAGAGCGAAAATGGAAAACTTCATAGAGAAATGAATATATATAGAACTATCCAAATAGTAAATGATCAAGATAATATTTCTAAGAAAATATTAAAAGAAAAACTAGGAGTTTCTTTATTAAAAGCAAATTTACTTATTAAAGAATGTATTAAAAATGAATTGATCTGTAAAATTCAAATGGGAGAAGTTACTTATTATGAAGTTACAGAAAAGGGATTTGAATTATTAAGACAAAATATTGAGTTAATTAAAGAAGATAGATTATTAATCTCTAAGGATTCAAATAAAAAAACGAAAGTGGCTGTAATATTAGCAGCTGGAAAAAGAATTGATTTTGATGTTTCTCCTGCTGGATTAGCAATAGGTAATACTACATTAATAAAAGAAAGTATAAGAAAGCTTAGAAAAAATGGTATAGAAAAGATAATAATAGTTCTTGGATATGGAAAAGAGATAATTATGGATAGTCTTAAGGATGAAAAAGATATAATTTATGTAGTTAATGATAATTATAATACAACTGCAAGCATGGAATCCTTAGCACTAGCTAGCAAGTATATAAAAGAAGATTTTATTTTAATAGAAGGTGATTTATTCTTTGAAGATAAAGCTTTAAAAGAATTATTAGATAGTGAGAAAAGAGATTGTATTCTATTAACAAAAAGAAGTAAATCAGGTGATGAAGAATTTGTCCAACTTAAAAATAATTATTTATTTAAGCTTGGAAAGGACATTCATCAATTTAATAGAGTTGATGGAGAGTTAGTTGGGATAATTAAGGTATCTTATAATTTACTTGATTTAATGATGAAAGAATATAAAGAAAATATGAATTCTCTTTTAAATTATGAATATATTCTATTAGATGTTTCAAGAAATTTTAAAGTTTCTTGCTTAAAAATTGAAGATTTAATTTGGGGGGAAATTGATAATATAACCCAATATGAGAGAGTAAAAAAGATATTTAATAAATAGAAATATAATAACCTCAGGGAATCTAGAGATTTGATACCCTGAGGTTTATTTTAAATAAAAAAGATTAAAGTAGCTTATATATATTGACAAATTATTTTTGGTAAATTATACTTTAGATATAATTGATAATAAATTATTATCAATTGTTGATAAAACAAGGTAAAATTGAACTATATAATAATTTTTTGTAAAAAAGGGGTGAAGGTATTCAATTAAAAGTAATTATTTATACATATCCATAACATAGTTTTAGATTAAATTCTAAAAATGATAAGGGAAAGTAAGTAAAAAAAGAAAACGTTTAAATTAGTTATAAGAAAAGTACATATTTGGTTAGAAAAGTGAAAAATATTTAGAATCTACTTTATCAATTAAAAAATGCTAATTTAAATGAAAATAAATTAATAAAAGGAGAGAAAAATATGAATAAGTTTATGGAAACAATGGAAAAATATCTATTACCAATTGCTTCAAAAATAAGCAATCAAAAATTCTTAATAGCTCTTAGAGATTCTTTTATAGGTACAATGCCTGTTGTTATGGCTGGATCAGTTGCAATACTATTAAATGCATTTTTAGTAGATGTACCAGCACAGTTTGGAAATACTTCTATACCAGAAACTTTTAAATGGATAGTAGATATAAACAATCTTATCTCTAAAGGTAGTATATCAATAGTATCATTATTATTTATATTCTCTTTAGGTGTTAATATTGCTAAAATGTATAAAACCGATACCTTATCTTCAGGTATAGTTTCACTTGCAGCATTTATAATATCAATAGGTAACTCAATATCTCAAAATATTAAATTACCTAATGCTGATGGAAAAGTTCTATCAGAACTTTTCAATGGAATAGCAGGTGTTGGAGTTGATGGTAATAGTTTAGCTGTTACTATAAACAATGTTATTCCTATAAATCAAATTAACTCAAGAGGATACTTTACAGCAATGATAATTGGTTTCTTAGCTTCAATTATATTCTGTAAATTAATGAATAAAAATTGGACAATCAAGTTACCAGATACAGTTCCACCAGCAATTGCAAAACCATTTATGTCTATAATTCCTGGTTTAGTTTCATTATATGTTGTTGCTATAGTTGCATATGCATTTAATAGAATTACTGGACAATTAATAAACGATTGGATATTTAAAGTATTACAAACACCATTATTAGGATTATCTCAAAGCTACTTAGCAGTTGTAATTCTTGCAGTAACAATACAATTACTTTGGTTCTTTGGTATTCACGGTGGTAATGTTATGGCACCAATTATGGAAGGTGTATTTGGAGTAGCATTATTAGCTAACATGGAAGCATTCCAAAACAATGAACCACTTCCATACTTATGGACAAGCGTATCATTTGGATCTTTTGTCTGGTTTGCAACAGTTGGCTTATTAATAGCAATATTTTGGCAATCAAAGAATAAGCACTATAGAGAAGTAGCAAAATTAGGTATAGTTCCATGTATGTTTAATATAGGAGAACCAGTTATGTATGGACTTCCTACAGTTATGAATCCAATATTATTTATCCCTAAAATTTTAGCACCAGCTTTAATGGTTACAGTTGCATATTTCGCAACAAGTCTAGGTTTAGTAGCACCAGTTTCTCAAAACGTTACATGGGTTATGCCACCAGTATTATATGGATTCTTCTCTACAGGATTTGACTGGAGAGCAATTATATTAGGATTAGTAAATTTAGTAATTGCTACATTTGTTTATTTACCTTTTGTGAAAATGGCAGATAAACAGGAGCAAATATAATATATGGATAAGTTTGAAATAAAAGACGAGTTCTATCTAGAGGGGAAGAAGTTTCAAATTTTATCTGGAGCTATTCATTATTTTAGAATACACCCTTCTCAATGGGAAGATACATTATTTAATTTAAAAGCATTAGGCTTTAATACAGTAGAGACCTATATTCCATGGAATATTCATGAACCTTATGAAGGAAGATTTGATTTTGAAGGAATTAAGGATATAGAGAAGTTTATAAAAACTGCTGAAAAGATAGGGCTATATGTTATTTTAAGACCTACTCCATATATATGTGCTGAATGGGAGTTTGGTGGACTTCCAGCATGGCTTTTAAAAGATAAGGAAATAAAGCTTAGAACCTCAGATGAAAAATTTATTGAAAAGATAAGAAATTATTATAAAGAATTATTTATTAGATTAGTTAATTATCAAATAACTAAAGGTGGACCTGTTTTAATGATGCAGGTTGAAAACGAATATGGTTCTTATGGTAATGAAAAAGACTATTTAAGAATTATAGCATCTATAATGAAGGAAAATGGGGTAGATGTTCCCCTTTTCACTTCAGATGGTACATGGATTGAAGCCTTAGAATCTGGAGCATTAATTGAAGATGATATTTTTGTAACTGGAAATTTTGGCTCTAAATCAAAGGAAAATTGTGATGTTCTTGAAAAATTTATTGTAGATAATGGCAAAAAGTGGCCTATTATGTGTATGGAATATTGGGATGGATGGTTTAATAGATGGGGCGAAGATATTATTCGTAGAGATGCTATAGACCTAGCTGAAGATGTAAAGGAAATGCTTGAAATAGGAAGTATTAATCTTTATATGTTTAGAGGTGGAACAAATTTTGGCTTTATGAATGGTTGTTCTGCAAGAGGAAATAATGATTTACCACAGGTTACTTCCTATGATTATGATGCTGTTTTAAATGAATGGGGTAATCCAACTGATAAATATTATGAATTACAAAAGGTTATAAAATCACTATATCCTAATATAGAACAAATGCCTCCAAGAAAGAGAACTTTAAAGAATATTGGTAGTTATAAAGCTGATGGATTAGCTGATCTTATGTCTGTTGCTCCATATATATCTAAAGAAGTAAAAACAGCATATCCTAAGGGTATGGAAGATTTAGATTGTAACTATGGATATATGTTATATAGAAGTAAAATAGAAAATTATAATCATAGTGAAAAATTAAAGGTAATAGATGCTTCTGATAGATGTCATATATATATTGATGAAAAGCTTGTTGCTACTCAATATAAAGAAGAAATAGGAACAGAAGTTGAGTTTAGTAGTGAAAATGAAATTATAAATGTTGAGGTTTTAGTTGAAAATTTAGGTAGAGTAAACTATGGACATAAGTTAAATGCACTTACTCAAAGAAAAGGTATAAAGGGTGGTGTTATGATTAACAATCATTTTCATAGTGGATGGGAGCAATATCCTTTATGCCTAGATGAAGAGATGATTTTTAAAATTAAATTTGATAAAAAAGCTGTAACTAAAGTAGATACACCAACATTTTATCATTTTACTGTTGAATTAAAAGATATTTATGATACATTTATAGATTGTTCTAAATACGGAAAGGGATGCATATTTATAAATGGCTTTAATATTGGTAGGTACTGGTCTAGAGGGCCTATACAATATTTATATGTTCCATCAGGCTTCCTAAAGGAGAAAAATGATATTGTTATATTTGAAACTGAAAATATCTTAATTAATGAGCTTAATTTTAGTGACAAGCCAGTTTTTCTCACTGATAAATAAATATAGATAGCACAAAGCTCCTTAAAAAATTTATCTTTAAGAGTTTTGTGCTATATTTATTTAATTAATTTTTAGAGCACTTCTTCAATTGGATCAGTTAACTGAATTAGATTTTTTGATATGCAAAAGGCAGCAGCGGCTAAAGCACCATTATGATTATTATAATCTTTTATCATAATATATTGTTTTGGTTGTATTGATAATAAGCTAATACTGTTATTTATTGATTCTTGTAATAAATCTCTTAAAATAGGCTCATTGAATAATTCTCCATGAACTATAATTTTATTAGCATCAATCATCATTGATAAATTATTAAGTGTAATTGAAAGATGTTTAATAGCAGAATGAAGAATATTTATTACACTTGTATCTCCTAAACTATATGCGTTTAATACAGTTCCAATTGTTATTTTATTTTTATCTGTAACTAATTGTCTTAGGTACGTAATTTCAGAGTTATCAAATAATATTTGGCATTTTTTTATAATCCAAGATTCACTACTGTATGTTTGAAGACAACCTCTCTTACCACATTCGCATAATTCACCATCTGGCTGTACAACTATATGTCCTATTTCACCTACAATATAATTTTTTTTAGCATAGAGCTTCCCATTATACATATATGAGCAGAACATTCCTCTACCTACATGAAAAAATATAAAATTATCATCATTACCAGGAAAAGCGAATAATCTTTCTGCTGTAGTCATACATTTAACGTTGTTTTCAAAATAAATTGGTAAAGGTAGATTATCTAATAAAGCTTTTATATTAAAGTTTTTCCAAAAAGAATTATTACTAATAATTGATATATTCTTTTCATCAAAATGTCCAGGAAGGGCAACTCCAATTCCTTTTGGGCTATAATTTTCACAAGAACTTAAAAAATCTTTTAATTCTTTAATATAAAAATCTTCAGTTAAAGTTTCCTCCAAATTAGAACTATTTAATTGAATAGTTTTTTCTTTAAAAATTTCACCTAAATTATCAGTTAAACAAAATGAAATATATTTTGGAGATAATTCGGTACCTATATAAAAACTATGTTTAGAGGATATACCCAATAGTATTTTTTTTCTTCCAGATTTACTTTCCTCAGGAACAACCTCTCCAAGTTCATGTATAAGATTTTCTTGAATCATATTACCAGTAATTTCACTAACTGTAGCAGGGGTGATACCTGTTTCCTTTGAAATATCAATTCTAGAGATAGGACCCTTAGCATATATTTTATCTAAAATTTTAAATCTTAGTTTTTGTTGGTTTTTTGTAAGTTTCATAGCGTCTCTCCTTTCAATGATAATATTATATAATATTAATTATAATTTATAAATAAATATAAGGATTTTATTTTAAATTACTTTTAGTAATAAAAAAGAATGAA
>NZ_JBNPON010000046.1:0-31031 GCF_050315195.1 Clostridium sp. SGI.024
AAGGAATTAAATAAAAACTAGTAGTTTTAAATTTTAGTAATAAAGAAGCTATATAATGAATAAGTTCATGAATAAATAAAATGAAATATTCAATAATAATGATTTTAAAAGCTATAATGAAATAATTCATAATCATCTTTCCTACATATTAATCTTATTAATTAATATACTTTTTTCATATGGAAAAGTGATTGTTTTTGCAAATATATTATCTTAATAAAGTAGCTTTTATGATATAATAAATGAGAACTTTAAATATAGAGGAGAAAAAAATGAACATACAAATATTTGGGAGAAAGAAGTGTTTTGACACAAAAAAAGCAGAAAGATATTTTAAAGAAAGAAATATTAAATTTCAATATATAGATATAGATTTAAAGGGGTTAAGTAAAGGTGAGCTTAATTCTGTTAAAAAGAATATTACAATAAATGAGCTTATTAATACAAGAGCTAAAGAATATAAAAATTTAAATTTAGATAAAATAAGAAGCTCAGAAATGAAGGAAGAAATTCTACTTAATAATCCGAAGCTATTTAACTCTCCAATTGTTAGAAATGGTAATTTAGCAACCTTAGGATATAAAAAAGAAGTTTGGGATAAATGGGAATAATAAAGTAGGGTGAACTAATGATTAAAATCAAGATACAAAAAGGAAAAAATGATAATTTAAGTTTTAAGATTAATATAAAAGATAATGATTTAAATAAATATAAATTTTTAAAAAGAGCTTTAATGGAGGGAAAACAAATAAAAGGTAATTTCAATTATGAAATTCCTTTAAGGTTTTTAGTTCCAATAGTAAATAACATAGATAAGGAAAATCTATCTATAGATAGATTTAGTAAATTAGAATTTCTAGAGTTTTATGATGAATTCGAGGAAAAATATTATTCAAGTTTAACTGCTACACCAAAGTTTATGAAATTATGGAGACAAGAAAAGTGTCCATATATATTTAAAATAAAAATTGATCCTAATACATTAGAACTAACGAAGGAAGTAGCATTTAAAAAAGTAAATATTAAATTTGAATCTATATTATAAAAAAGAATCAAAGCATGGGCTTTGATTCTTTTTTTATAATTAATGAAGGAGATGAATTTATATGGATTAGCTAAAAAGCTAATAGCTAATATAGTATATGAAAAATAAATAATTGGTGATACTAAATTTTTTGTAAGTTTATACAATTATAATAATAAATAATTCATTGTATAATTAATATATTAACTATGGGACAAGGGAGAAAATAATATGGATAAAACTTATAATTATGGTTTTCCATCTACTAGTAGAGGTTGTTATACACAAGCTTAGGGAGTAGGAGAAGTTTTAAGAGTTTACAATACTTTATATAAAAAATAGTATTAATAATTATTCTTTTATGATATTATGTTTCTAAACATATAAAATGAAAGGATAAATAGATGAAGAAATTAATAAGTTTTTCTAATATGATATTTATTTTTGCCATAGGTATATTTATATATGGATTATATAAAATATATACTATTAGACAAGTATTACCTCCAGGGGTATGTCCTGTTAATAATAACAGATATATTTTGTTCATAGGAATATTCTTTATGGTACTATCAATAATAGTATCTTATTTTGAAGATAAAATAAAAAATAATAAAGATAAAGTAAAGATGTAGATTTTGCAAGTGCAGGCTGGTCTCATTTAATACCAGAAATAATAGATTTTATGAAAGAAAATTCAAATTATTATTTTGATAATGTAAAAGAATTAAGAAATTTAATATTCGAAAAAGATAATTGAGATGTCAATTATCTTTTTTTCTTTTAATTAATAAGATTACTATATTTAATGTATTGATTTAAAGTAAGATCTATTGTTGATTATATTGTATATATTTAGAAGAATAAAACGTAAAATTTAAATAATATATTAAAAAAAAGGAGATTTTTTAAAAAGTATTGTTTTATAAGAGTATAATATGGTATATTTTATCAAGAAATATATAAAATTTGTTAAATAATAATTATAATTAAGTTTTAAAATAGTATAATTATTGATTAAAAATTCAGTAAAAACTAAAAAATTGAAAGATATGCTTAAGTGATTTAACAAATTGTAGAAGTAATAAAGGAGGTAAAATATGAACAGAAGAAAAATATCTGCAATGTTAGCTGTAGCTTTAATAACAAGCCAAGCACAAAGTATAACATTTGCCGAAACTATTAGCAATAATACTAAAGTAGAAATTATAAATGAAGTTAATATTGAAAACTTAGATGAAAGTAGTTTAAATTCAATTTCAAATGAAATAAGCAATACTGATAATAGTGAAAATACTTTAATTACAGATGAGACTATTAAAAGTGATGAAGAAAATGATACTAATAATGAACTGCAAAGCAAAGTGCAAAACCAAACGCAAAATAAAATAGTAGGTAAATTAGAATTAGATATTAATTTTTCTACTCCAATAAAAAATACCAATGCTAATGAAACTAATATAAGTGTTAAATTAACTAAAGATGGTAAAAGTTACACTGTAAGTTTAGGCTCAGATATTAGCAAAGGAAGTATAGAAGGTACAGATATATCTTATTCTTTAGAAGCTTTAGATTACACTAGAGGACAATTATCTGAAAATGCTACTGATTTAGATTTTTATCATTTAACATTTGAAAATCTTGACTTAGGAGTATACTCATTAGAAATATCTGGAGCTGGTTATCAAACTGTATCTATTGATGACATAGAAATTCAAAATTCATCTAAAAGAGTTTTATTAGGAACAGCTGATAAGACTATAGTTTTAGATGATAATGGGACAGAAGATAAAGGTGATGATATTGTAGAAGAATATTTAGGATCATTTTTAGTTGGTGATGTTAATGGTGATGGAGTAGTTAACAAAGACGATTATGATGAAATGAAATCTAAAATAACATCTGGTAGCAATGATTCTAATTATGACTTAAATAGAGATGGAAAGATAGACGTAACTGATTTAACATATGTTCATAACAATATGGATAAAGTCCAAAAAGATGCTGTAATAATAAATACAGATATAATAATAGATCCAAATTCAGTTATAGTTGAAGCAGTACAAGGAACTTTGGTAGAAGATGGAAACAATATTAAAGATATACTAGAAGATAACAACAAAAGTGTTGGCTTTAAAAATGCAAAAGATGTAGAAATAAGTGAAGAAAATCCTATTTCAGTACATTTAGATTTAAAAGGAAATTCTGCAATAGAAAATAAAGTAGAACAGATAGTTATAAAGGCTCCAAGTGAAAATGCACCAACTTCAGGTAGTATTGAAATTGGAAATGAAGTATTTAACTTTGATGTAAATAGTATGCAAACTTCAGCTGTTGCAGCTCGTATTGCTGAAGAAACTATAGTTATAAATTTAGGAAAACAAGTAGCTGTAAGTGAAGTGAAAATAAACATTACTGGAAGTAGAGGAAACAAAAATTTAGCAGAAATAGCTAAAGTGGAATTCTTAAATAATGTTTATAAAGAGATTCCTAAACCTAAAATGAATATACCTGTTATAAATAGCTTTACTAGTACAACTGCAGTTGGAAATGAATCTATGACTATAGGTTGGAATCATGAAAATAACGTAACTGGATATGAGGTAAAGGTTGAAAACTTAGCTAATAATTCAGTTAATATGTATAAAACAGATAGTAATTCATTAAGAATAGAAGAAGTAGATGCTTATGGCATATATAGAATAAGTATTCAATCATTATCAGGAGAATGGAAGAGTGGTTATAAAGATGAACAAGAAGGATATAGTATAGCTGCAGTAGGTGATACTAACTTAACAAACAATTCAAATGATAAAGATGGAAAGCCAGATAATGTGGACTCAAATTATAATCCAATGGCATGGGATTCAAATACTGGAAAGCTAGAGGATAGTGCAGCGGGAAATAATGGAAATAGTTTTGGAAAAGATTCTATAATTGAAGTTCAAGTAGTTCCAGAAACAGAACCAGAAGGCCCAGAAGGTATTATAGTAGAAGGTGGATATAAACAGCTTACAGTATCATGGAAGGCACATAAAAAAGCTAAGGATTATGATTTATATTATAGAGAAGCTGGAACTAAGGCATGGATAAAAGCAAATGATCCAGATTCTTCATATGTAGATAGTGAAAATGATGATATTCCAACAGGAGTTGCAGATTTAAAACCAGAACAAAAAACAGATGCAGACGAATTAATAAGAAATACATCTTATAAAATAACTGGTTTAAAAGATACTACAAGCTATGAAATAATGATGACAGCAACTAACCATCATGGAACAGGTGGATTATCACAAGTATATATAGGATCTACTACTAGGTTAATACCTCCGGTTACAACTAATTATAATCTTATAAATAGTCCAAATGGAACAAATGAATTAACAAAAAATATAGTTAGTGTAGAATATCCAACTGGACAAGCAACGGATGAAGATGCAATAGTAGATAATGATTATACTACAGTGTGGGAAGCTGATATTTGGGATGCTAGAAATGGTGGACCAATAGTAACTTTTGATAAAGAATATACAATAGGAAGTATTAAAGTTATAAGAAGAATGGATGTTAATGAGCTTACTCATGATGTAAAAGTAAGTTATTACAATGAGGAATTAAATGCTTGGAAAGATGTAAAAGCAAAGTTCTCTGAAAGTAATGATGGGAAGGTTGTAAATATAACTTTAGAGGAGCCAGTTAAAACTAAGAAAATTAGGGTTGGCACAGCTGTTTATCCAAATGTTGCTTGGGGAGATTATAGATCAGTATCAACTGTGGCTGAAATTAAGTTTTATAAGTATGACAGCTTAGAAAAAGATGTAGATGCTTTATTTGCAGATGATTTAAAATTATCATTAAAAGATGATGTAACTTATGAAATGGTGAATGAGCTTACAAATAGAGCTAAGACAATTGATCCAATAAATCTTGAATATCACGAAAATCAAACTGAAATATTAAAGGATTTACAAAGAGCAGAAGATTTATTAAACGATGTTAAGCTAAAAGATAAAATAATAACTTTAGATTCAAGCATTCATAATTTAGCTCCTCAAAATACTATAGGACAATCAAATAATTATCAAGCCCTTGGTGTTGCAGTAAAACCTGGAGATAAAGTTAACATATACATAGGTAGTTCAAGAAAAGATACAAAATTTGATTTAGTATTAACTCAATTTAATGCTGAAAGTGGTACTGCTTATAAGGTAATAAATGAATTAACTGTAGGAAAGAATGAAATAGAAATTCCTGAAACTGGTTTTGATATGAACTATGAAAAAGGTGGAAATCTATATATAGGACTAAAGAGTGGATTTACAGATGACAATGTATTTAAAGTAAGAGTAAGTGGTGGTACTGAAATACCTCATTTAAATCTAAATAATATTATTGATTATGAAAATAAGGAAAATGAAGCTAAAGAAGCAATAAGAACATATATCAGAGAATTAAAAAGCTATGTAAATTCTTTACCTAATAGATATCCAGCAAGTGCAGATATTATAGATAATACAAATAATATTTACACTTATGATCCACAAACTTCAATATTAAATGCTACAGAGATAGAAGGAGAAAGAATTACTCTTAGTCTTGCAGCAGATCAAGTTCTAAGTGGAATACAAAGTGGATTATCAGGTAATGAAGATGCTGAGGTAGACAGACTGTACAACACATTACTTGCTTGGGAGCAAATAATGAAGGTTTCTTATGTACAACAAGGTTTACTTGAAGAGGCAATAGACTTTGATAAAGATGGAAGTATAACAAATACTCCATTAGATATTCTTAACGGAAAGAGTGAAATTCAATATTATAACGAGAATAGAGCACCTAAAAATCGTATTAATATTAAATATCAAAGAATGTTTACAGGTGCCTTTATGTATGCATCATCACACCATGTTGGAGTAGGATATGGTTCTATTGCAGGATTGATGTCTGCCGTGCCATTTAAGTTTGATTCAGCAGGAAATCTTGTTAACTCTGAAGATGGACAACTATTTGGATGGGGTATTGCTCATGAAATAGGTCACGTTCATGATAGACCAGGTTTAACTTATGCAGAAACAACAAATAATATTTTAGCACTTATAACTCAAACATTTAATGATATAAATGAATCAAGAATTGAAATTTCTGATGGATATGTAAAAGTATATGATAAAGTAACTTCTAATAGTGTAGGTTTAGCTAGTGATGGTCTTACTAAACTTGCTATGTTCTGGCAATTACATTTAGCATATGATAATGACTATACTTATAAGATGTTAGATCTTAACACAGATGATAATTTAGAAAATGATACATTCTATGCTAAATTATATAGAGCTACTAGAATAAATGGTGTAGCACCTTCAGAACCAGGATATGATTCTACAGCTCAAACATTTATAATGAGATCTTCAGATGCTGTAGGAAAGGATTTAAGAGAGTTCTTTGCAAAATGGGGCTTAGTTGCTAGTCCTAAGACTAATGAATACTTAAATTCTAAGGGATATCCAAAAGAAACTAGAGCTATTTATTACTTAAATGATGAAACAAGAAGACTTCATTTAGCAGCTGGAACTGATACAAGCTCCTTAAGTATGTCATCAGATACTAAAGTTAATGGAAGCTTTGGAGATGATGAGTCAGGTAATAAGATAAATGATAGAAGCTACTTGAATCAAAAGGAAGTTCCATTTACATTTAGTGTAAATAATGATTCTGATAAGATTTTAGGCTATGAAATAATAAGAAAAGAAACAACATCTACAGGAACTCAAGAAGTTGTTGTTGGATTTGTTGAAAGAGATAAAGCAGGACAAAATGGATTAACAAGTTACACAGATGTAATAGATGTTGTTAATAATAGAACATTTGAATATAAAGTAAGAGCATACGATTATAATTTAAATGCAACAGAAGAAGTTAGAATTGGATCTGTAAAAGTAAATCATGATGGAAGCATAGCAAAGAACAATTGGGTATTTGATACTAATACAAGAAGCTTAGAAGATTCTTCTGATGAACATTCAGGACATGGACAAGTTCAAGATGGAAGTATTCAAAAGATAAATGATAATGATGTGTTAAGCATTTATACAGCATCAAAGACTACTGACCATAATGGAAACACTGTTTCTGGAGATCCATATGTAACAATAGATTTAGGAGATTCAAAATCAGTAGTTGGATTAAAATATAATCCAGGACAATCTACAAGTAAGAAGTTCTCTTTAAAGAATTTATTTAGTAGAAGTTCAGAAATTAAACATTCACCTATAGCTGATTATGAAGTGCTTGTAAGTAAGGATGGAAAGTCTTGGACTAAAGCACATTCAGGAAAATTTGATACAAGTAAAGAAAATACAATTTACTTTAATGAAGCTGGAAGTAGCTTAAATACACAATTATGGGCATATGATGCACAATATGTGAAATTAGTAGCAAAAGGAGCTACAGCTATTTCAATTGCAGAACTTGATATCTTAGGACCAACTGGAGATAACATAGAAATAGGTGTAGATAATGGAGATAAGATTTACCAAAATGGAATAGGAAGATTAAAATCAGATTATACTTATGCTGATGGAAAAACTATACCAAAAGGTTCAATAATAATTAATGGTGAGTATAAAGGTGATCCTGCCTTCAATATGCCTTTAGTACTAAATGAAAATGATGAAAACTTCTCATTAGAAGCAAATATGATTTTATTAGCAGAATTACCAGAGAATGCAGAACTTGGTGAAGTTGCTGAAGGAAATTGGATATATTGGATAACTCCAGATCAGCAAAAGGATGGAAATATTGAAGGTAAAAAGGTAAAAGCTGAACTTTATAGATATAATAAGTTAGATTCTACAGGAGCTCCAGTAGGACAAAGATTAGTAAGTGATACTTTCTTATATGATTTACCAGAAGACTTAAATAATTTACCTGAAATAGAGCTTAATAGTTCTAAACAAAAAACTATATCAAATAATAACAAAAATGTTATAGAAATAAATAACGAAGTAATTAAAAAAGTATATGAAAATAGATAATAAATTAAGGAGCTGTTGAGGCAGCTCCATAATAGATGGAAAGGAGAAGAACTAATGAAGAAGAAAAAAATAAATCCATCTTTAAAAGGTGTTTTAGGATTTACAATAGCTGCAGCTTCAGCAGCAACAATAATATATGCTACGCCTGAAATTATAAAAACAGTTGCAGCTGAAAATAATGCAGAAAAAATTATTTTAGATGTAAAAAATGTTGATGAAGATACAATAAAAGTATCATTAGATAATATAGAAGATATACCAAAAGCATTTCAATTTAGTATTAAGCTTGATGGAATAGTACCACAAAAATTGGATGACGGTAATATTATAATAAAAGATTTAATAAAAAATAATACAGTAGGCAATATAATAACTGATTATATTTATAATGAAAGTGATAACACAATAGATGTATTAATCACATCAGAAAAATCTATAAATAAAATCGGTAACAAAGTTGAGATTTTTGAATTAGATATAGAAAAAGATTCAAGTAATTTAACAAGAAACTTTACTGTATTACCTACAGAAAATTATGAATATAAATATGTAAGTAATACTAATAAAGAGCATGCTAAAGCTGTAGAAGTTGCAAATGAAAAACTAGCAATAAATACAGCACCAACTATTGAAAGAATAAATAATGATTATATAGAAATCAATGTTGGAGAAAAAATAAAGTTAACATCTGATGAACTAAGTAAATATATATTAGCTAATGATAAAGAACAAGATGTAATAACCTTTGAAATAAAGGATAGAGATGATAAAATTATACAAGAATTTACATCAACTACTGCAGGTATATATGATTTATATGTTGCTGCTACAGATAGCTTTGGTGCAAAATCTGAAAGCTTAAATATACAAGTTAAAGTAAATGAAAGAAATCAAAATCCAGTTATAACAAAAGATGGAGTTGAACTTAAAGATGTTACTATAACTGCAGGTGAAGTATTTAATTTATTAGATGGAGTAAATGCAGTAGATGCTGCAGGAAATACTATAGCTGTTACAGTTGCCTGTGATAAAGCACTTAACTTAGATCCACTTCAAGATACTGTGTATACTTTAACTTATACTGCTACAGATGGATTAAATAGAACTACAGAAAAGAGTATTACATTAACTGTTAAAGCTAATAATGCACCTATAATATTAGGAGTTAAAGATCATACTTTAATAGTTGGGGATGAATTTGATCCAAGTGCTGGAGTAGAAGTAATAGATGAAGATAAAGATATAAAGTTAGTTATTGATAGTAATGTTAATACAAAGCTACCAGGAGTTTATAAAGTAATATATACTGCTACAGATAATGGAAATAAGACAGCAAGAGCTGAAAGCATAGTTGTTGTAAATCCTAAAATGGAGACAATAAATAGTATCCCAGTTATAAATGCTAATGATGTAGTAATACAATTAGGTGAAGCATTTAATAATTTAGCAGGAGTAACAGCAACAGATAAAGAAGATGGTGAAATAAAAGATATAGCAGTTGTAAGAGATAACGTTGATATTAATGTAGCAGGAAAATATCAAGTTACATATAGCGTTACAGATAAAAATGGTGCAAGTGCTACAAAGACAATAAATGTAATAGTGAATGATCCACCACAAATAATAGCTGAAGATAAAATTATATTATTAGGTAAGAACTTTGATGTATTAAGTGGAATAAAAGCTACTGACAAAGAAGATGGAGATATAACTAAAAAAATAGAAGTTATTGAAAATAATGTTAATATAAATGAAGAAGGAAGCTATACAGTTATATATAGTGTAGTAGATGATCTTGGAGGAAAAGCTACAAAGACAATAACTGTAACTGTTAAAACTAATATTGTTTTAGCAGAAAGCATAACTATTAATAATAAAATCAATAATTTATATGTTGGAAGTAGTAAGTTATTAACTGCAACTATAGATGAAAAAGCTGATATAAAAAATATAGAATGGACTACTAGTGATGAAGAAATTGCATCAATAAAAGTTGTGGGAAATGATGTAATTGTTACGGCTAATAAAGTAGGACAAGTAACTATAAGTGCAAAAACTAAGGATGGAAGTAATAAATCAGATAGTGTAACTATAGATATACTTAAATATGAAGAACATGTGAAAGACTTTATAAAAGATATAATAGATACGAATGTAGTTATTCCTGTAATAGGAACTGGTACAATAGAATCTCCATTAGAAATGGAAGTTCAAAATGTATCAACAGATAAATTTGATGAATTCCTGTTAAAGCTTAAGAAGTTAGAACCAGTACTAATAGAAAAGTATGAAGAAGCAGATTCTATAGTATACAAAATAAAAGTTAAAGATAAATCAATAATATCTAAATTTACTAATATTTTTACAACATCTTCTTCAGATGAAGGACATATAATTATAAAAATAGCTAAGAACTTAGATAATAGTGATTATTTAGTAGTTAAATTGGATGAGATTTTAACTAAAGAAGAAAGCTCAGGAAATATTAATACACCAAATGGAGATCAATCTGAAAATAATAATATTAATAAGTTACCTATTACAGGAAAAGAAAGTATTTTAGGATACTTATCGTTAATTTCTATAGCTATAGGAACAGTACTATACAAGAAGAGAAAATAACATAGAAGTTATTTTATGAAGGCACCTTAAATGTTAGAAGTAAGTCTCTAACATTTAGAGGTGTTTTTTTATTTTCAGGAATTTATAAATATTATCCTGTGAATAATTTTTAAGTGATACTCTAAATATTTTATTTAGTTTGGTAGGAATTATACCTTAGAATGAATATAATATCTATATCCTTTTTTATCTCATTTAATTCTTATTTAGATAGTGAAACATATATATTATATATAGTAAAAAAAGAAACAGTTTTGTTAGCTATCTAAAAATGTAAAAAATGAAATTTACAAAATATATCAAGTTTTAAAATAATTTTGAATTTATTCTATAATTGATATATACTAATAGAAGTTGAATAAATAATTAGGGAGATTTCATATGTTAGTTAGGGTTGAGAACAAAATAAAATTATGGACAAAGATAATATTGATGCTTGCTATTTTTACTACAATTCTTTTTCAGTTTAGTAAAATACTTTCAGATTTTGATATGCATACTTTTTATATATATAGGGACAAGCTAACTTTTATAAGATTAATTATAATTGCATGTTTAGGGGTAATTTCTTATTTACCATTGTCATTATATGATTTTATTATAAAAGATACTTGCAAAATTGCTTTAGATAATAAGAGCCTTTACAAGTCTTCTTGGATTGCAAGCTCAGTATCAAGTATAGTTGGATTTGGAGGAACAGCAGCAATAGCTTTAAAAAGTTATTTTTATTCTCCTTATATTAAGGATAAAGCATCTTTAGTTAAAGAAGTTTCTAAAATGGTCTTATTAAATTTTACTGGTTTTTCTACTATTTGTTTTATATATTCAATTTCTAATATTAAAAATTTAAATAAAATTGAATTTGCAAGAATAGGAATATTACTAGCAGGATTATATGCACCAATTATTTTAATATATAATCTAATTAGGCTTAGAAATAATCAAAAGAGAGAAAATGCAGTTAAAACTATTAAAGTAATGGGACTTTCAATACTTGAGTGGTTTTCAATGGCATTCTTATTATTTTTTATACTTATGTTATTAGGGGAGACACTTCCATTATCAAAAATATTTCCAATTTACGTAGTATCTTCAGCCATAGGTCTTATTAGTATGATGCCAGGTGGAATTGGAGGATTTGATATATCTTTTATACTTGGAGTTAGTTCTTTAGGAATAAATAAAGAAGAAGCTTTGCTTGCTTTAGTTTTGTATCGTATAAGTTATTATATAATACCATTAACAGTAGGATTATTTATATTTATCTATGAAAGAAAAAAATATATTTAATAAAGGAGCTGTCGCAGCAGCTCCTTTATTTTATTAATATTTGTAAAAAGTTGACTACTAGAAATAAAAATAAATATCAATTTTATATTTCACATTATAAATTTAAAATTTGGCACTATTACTACAGTAGTATGCTTCTATTTTTAATTTTATTTACTTTTAATTGATGAAGAGAGATATTAGATATGTTATACTATAATTATAGAAGTATACATATTATTAGGGGAGTATATTAAAGATGTTCATTACTGCTTAGAATAATTAGATTAGTGCCTATAATACAATATTATATTATTTTAATGTATGTCATAAGGGTATAGGAGGAAAGATATATTATTTGTAATATGATTATTTTAGTTAGAAAATTATATTTAAGATTATATAAAAAATATACATTCATTTTTCTCTAATAAATTCTATTTATTAGAGAAATAGTTATGTCTAGAATTATAATATATGTATATAAAAAGCTACAATATTAAGAATAATCATATTGAAGCAATAATGAGTGTTATGAATAAAATATAGTATAACGGGTTTGGAGATGAAATAATGAATAATTGTATAGAAAATATGAATTATCAAACTACAATGTATATAAAAGCATCTTGTAATGAATTCTATTTAGAGGAAGAAATACAATTAGTTGCATTAAAAGAATCACTGTATGGAATAGAAGAAATTAAAGATGTAGAATGGAGAATTGACTATGATGGTGATGAAGTTTTATTAAGAAATAATGTAATAAAAATTAATGCTTTTAATAAGGATTTGAAATATATAGAAGTTAGCTTTATAGACATTAATACAGGAATTAAGGTGTCTAGAAGTTTTCCTATAATTTTAGAGAAGAGAAAAGATACATTAGTACATTTTATAAAAAATGATGGAGATTATTATGGAAATGGATATCAGTGGGACCTTTGGACTTTTTCAAATGATGGTATTGCTTATGATGTTCAACTAATGGATAAAAGTGATTTTGGTAGATGTGCTTTTGTAAAGGAAAAAAATATAATTGCCCGAAAAAGAGCCTTTGGGAATGATTGGTCAGAACAAACTATAACCTTTGAAATCCCAAGTAAGATTAAGAATTGTTACATTGTATATGGAGAAAATAGATTAATAACAGACTTAAAAGAGTTGGTAGATTATATAAAACCAAGAATAGAAGTTGCAATAATGGATGATAGCAAAAGTATTATAGCTTATTTATCTAAAGAGCCTATGGATATAACAGAATTTTATATTTATGTAAATGGAGTTAAGCAAGAAAATGTTAATTATAGAGTTGATAAAGTATTTAAAAAGGTAGAGTTTTTTGATTTAAATTTAGAAATATCACCTAGGGATTTAGTTGAAGTAAGAGCAAGTAATATTTTTATATCATGCAAAGTAACCATGAGAGGATATTTAGATAAATTTTATTATAAAGAAAATGATATGGGAGTATCATTTTTAGAAGATAAAATAAATATAAGAGTATGGGCACCTACAGCAGAAAAGATAGAGTTATGTCTTTATAATAAATGGTATGACACAATAGAAAAAAGTAGCTATGAAATGAATTATGAACCTATAAGTGGAACCTTTAATTATGAACTTAATAGAGAAGATAATGAAGGTAAGTTTTATATGTTTAAAACTTATTTCAGAGAATTGGATATAAATGGGCATGAATACAAAAAAATAAATTATGCAATTGATCCTTATGCAATGGCTGTATCAGTAAATGGACGAAAAGGATATATAATAGATTTGAATAAAGATATTACAATGCCAGAAAAATGGTTATTAGATAAAAGACCAGAACTTTTAAGGAAAGAGGATATCATAATTTATGAAGTGCATTTAAGAGATTTTACTATAAGTGAGGATAGTGGAATAGATAAAGCCTTAAGAGGAAAGTATTTAGGATTAGCAAAAGAAGGAACAGCCTTAATAGGTACTGATAGTAATATTGCAGTTAAAACTGGTATAGATCATTTGAAAGATTTAGGAATTACTCATCTTCATATTTTACCTATTTTTGATTTTGGTTCTGTAGATGAGAGAAGGAGTCATAAAAAAGAAAATAGGAGCTGGGGGTATGATCCTAAAAATTATAATGCTCCTGATGGAAGTTATTCTAGCGATCCTTATTCACCTATTTCAAGAATAGTAGAGCTTAGAAGTATGATAAGAAGCCTTCATAAAAACAATATAAGAATAATTATGGATGTTGTTTATAATCATATGCAAGAAACTGTTAATTTAGATAAATTAGTACCAGGATATTATTTTAGATCTAATTATAGGGGAAGATATACAAATGGATCTGGATGTGGTAATGAGTTAGCAACTGAAAGACCAATGGTAAGAAAATATATAGTAGATTCTATTAAACATTGGATTAATGATTATAATATTGATGGATTTAGATTTGACCTTATGGGACTAATAGATATTGATACCATGAAAGAAATAGTAGAAACTATTAATGAAGTTAATGACAATATTCTAATTTATGGTGAACCATGGAAAGGAGGAGACTCTCCCCTTGTAAATGGTATATGTAAAGGGATGCAAAAAGGCCAGGATTTTTCAGTTTTCAATGATATCTTTAGAGATTTTATTAGAGGAAATAATTCTCCGTCAAATGGCTTTGTTAATGGGAAACAACATGATGGGCCTACTGCTTGGAGTATGATAGAAGGATTAAAAGGTTCAATTAATACTCTTACAGAAAACCCAGTTGAAAGTATAAACTATGTAGATGCACATGATAATTATACTCTTTGGGATCAAATAGAGAAAAGCTTAAATCAAAGTATTAAGCCTAATGAATATAGAATAATAAAAGAAGATAATATCTTCGATAATCACTTAGTAAGAAGAAATGTTTTAGCCCTTTCTATAATTTTATTATCTCAAGGAATACCATTTATCCAAGGTGGAGCAGAAGTTTTAAGGAGTAAAAGTGGTGATCATAATAGTTATAAAAGCCCTGATAATATAAATGCTATTTATTGGATTGATAAAGTTAAATACTATGAGGTATTCAATTATGTAAAAATGTTAATAAGAATAAGAAAGAAATTTAAAGCATTTAGATTTGATAAGAAGGAAGATGTTAATAAAATAGATATTAATTTTTTAAATGGTGATGAAAAAGTTGGAGTAATAAAGTGGCATTATAAAGATGAAAATGCTATAGGTGGAGCTAAAGAAATAATTGTGATTTTTAATGCTACAGATATAGATAATTATGATGTTAATAAATTTATAACAAATACTATAAGTAATGAGTGGGAATTACTTGCTATAAATGAAATTATAAATGATGAAGGTATAATGAAAGTAAGAAAAAATGAGATTCCAACTTTAAGAGCTAACTCTATTTTAATAATGTATTCATAAGAGATATGATAATAAATATTATTTTATATTTTAATAAAGAGGCAGGGGATTTTCTCCCTGCCTCTTTATAATTAATATCTTACAGAATTATTTGCTAACAAAGAAAAAATTATAATCCCAAAAACAATATATAATAAGATTACTATTCCCATCATAATTAATGATGCTTGGAATAAGTTTTTTTTAATACAAAGTTTACAAAAATAATCAATTAGAGAAAACATTTTTATTTACTAGCCTTGAAATTGGTATTAATGAAAGAATAACTAAAACTACTAATAAATTACCTCCAACCACTGAACCATTCATAATAAAGGAGTAAAGTACTGGAGACCATCCTTCTGGAGCAAATTGGCCGAAGAATAATACACCTGATATAAAGTGGAATATAAATTCTATAAACATACCAAAGGTTGCACCAATAAGTTTGTTATTTTTAAAGAAACCAGCAAGTCCTACAGCCATATATGGAAGAGGATAATCAAACAATACTTGTATTGGATGTAAAATATAAGGGCTTATAATTAAATATATAATTCCAAATAAGAAACCTGTTAGCATTCCGATTTCTGGGCCATACATAAAAGATATAATAAGGATAGGAACCATACTACCAAGATTTATACTTCCTGCACCATTAGGCAAATCAACTATTTTAATAAGATGAAGTATTGTAGCTAAGGCTAAGGCTATACCTATTCTCGCCATTACTTTTGTGTTTAAATTTATCTTCTTAAACCTTATAAAAGCTAAAATTAAAATAGTAACTCCAATAAGAGTAGCCAAAGATAATGGACTGTTAAAAATTTCAGTAAAGCCTTCCTTTAATGTGTTAATAAAATTATTCATAAAAAAACCTCCCTTTTTAAATGCTAGGAGGTAAACTTTTATTAGTAATAAAAAATATTATTAATAAATTTCTTGGCTTTCCTACGCTGGTATTACCCAGATCAGGTTAAAGAGGGTTAATGATAAAATCATTTCTCAGCACAAAGGCACCCCTAGCACTTAATTATTATGTTATAAGTAAATATTATATAATATTCAATATAAAGTCAATAAGAAATAGAAGAATCAAGAATATTACTATATAACGTAATATTAAGATGGAGCTAATATGTAGCTCCATTTTAAAGTTAACCATATCTATGAATTCTTTTTACTCTTGGTTCTGCAAGGTAATCATATGCTAAAGTCCAGTAAGGTAATAGTGAAGGTTTATACTTTAATACATCCTTTAAAAATTTGTCAAAAAGATGATATTTAACAAGTATTTTTACTATGTCTTTAGGATAAGGAGTAGTTTTAGAGTAGGGTTTTCTTGGATCAATAACTTTGACTTTTCCCTTAGAGCTTACAAAGATATGAGCGTTCCTAAAATTAATCCTTTTAAAATTAAGTCTCTTTAAATCTTCTATTAAGTCTATTATTTCTATTGATAAATTATAAGGTAAACCATGTTTAGAAATATATTCTTTAAGGGTAACTCCGCCAACATATTCTCTTATTAATATATTACTAACTCTTACTATAGAGTTAGGGAAAAAGCGGCTATCAGCAGTTTGTTTAAGTATTTCATCCTCACTTTTAGCATTTTCTATATTTTTAAAGACTTTAAAAGCATATCCTTCAGGAGTTAAATAAACAGATCCCTCAGCACCAGTTCCTAAAAGTTTTAAATTTTGTACTTCAAGTAGGTAATTCATTTTGATACACCTAATTAATAATATTATTATTTATTATATGTAAAAATATTTATTATGATATTATTAAGATTATTTTTTACAAATATTATTTTAATTTAATGATTTATAGTATAAAAATTTATATAAAACTATATGATATAATTTATTTAAAAAGTTATAAGTAAAGGTGTGAAAATATGAAATGGGAAATAAAAGAGTTTAAGGAATTATCAGTATGTGAATTATATAGAATTCTTGAACTTAGAAATAGTGTATTTATAGTAGAGCAAGAATGTATTTATCAAGATTGTGATAGAAAGGACCTAGAAGCATTTCATTTATTATGTATAGAAGATGATAAGGTTATTGCTACTCTTAGAATACTTCATAAGGGAGTATCCTATAAGGAAATGTCTATAGGGAGGGTAGTAGTTCATAAGGAATATAGAAGAAAAAACTTAGGAAGAAAGTCTATGGAACTTGCAATACAGTTTATTAAAGATAAATATGGTGATAGTCCTATTAGAATTTCAGCACAAGTTTACATTAAGGAATTTTATAAAAGCTTAGGATTTATAGAAGTTTCAGATGTTTATTTAGAAGATGATATTCCTCATATAGAAATGCTATATGAAATGAAAAAGTAAGAAGGAAGAATGTAGAATTTAGTTAGAAACTCCCTAGGGGGAGTTTCTAAAATTATAATTTATGTTGCTGATTTAATGTAATTTGTTTTTCTTTCATTATTATATTTATCCTTTTATAGTAAGTTATCATAAGAGGTACACAAGCTGCTATCCATGCAGCTGGATCTGCAAGAGCTATTCCTGTGAAATCAAGTAATAATGGAAGAGTAAAGGCTACAACAGTTCTTGCTACCATTTCAGCAAATCCAGCCATCATAGGTACAAAACTTTCACCAAGACCTTGCAGTGTATTTCTATATATGAAAATAAGTCCTAATGGTATGTAAAATACTGAAACAGTATTTAAGTAATGCTTAGCATAAGATAAAACTTCAATATCATTTCCATTCATAAACATCTGAGTAAAGGTTCCACCAAATAAAACTACAACAATAGTAGAAATTATACTAACAATTATACTAATAATTGCAGATTTTTTTACACCTTCTTTTATACGATCAATTCTTCCTGCACCTAAGTTTTGTCCAGAATAAGTTGCCATTGCTACACCAAAGGTAACAGCAGGCTGCATAACTAATTGTTGAACCTTTGATGCAGCAGTATAAGAAGCTATTATTTTTGAACCAAAATTATTAAGTGCTCCTTGAAGAACCATAGCACCTGCAGCAGTTATAGAAAATTGTAGTGCCATAGGAATACCAATTCTTAATTGTTTTTCAGCATAACTTTTTCTTATTTTCCAATGCTTTTTCTTTAGTTTTAGTATTGGAAATTTCTTTACTATATGTATTCCGCAAAGAATAGCAGATATAGATTGAGAAATAATTGTAGCATAAGCAGCCCCTGATACCCCCATATTAAAATTAACTATAAAAACTATATCTAAGATAACATTTAATATAGAAGCTACAATCAAATAATATAATGGAGTTTTACTATCTCCAAGAGCTCTTAAAACGCTTGAAAGCATATTGTAAAAAATAATTGCAATATTTCCAGCATATATAATCATAATATAAGATAATGAGTCATTTATAATATTTTCAGGCGTATTCATAAGCTCTAACAAAGGTTTTGCAGAGCCCATACTTATAGCAGTAACTAGTACAGTCATAATAATAGATAAAATTAATGAACTAGAGAAGGATTTTTTTACCCCTTCCTCATCATTAGCACCAAACCTTTGAGAAACTAAAACAGCAAATCCACTAGTTAAACCTATTACAAAACCATTTACTAAAAAAGCCATAGCTCCAGTGGAGCCAACTGCAGCTAATGCATCTACCCCTAGGTATCTTCCTACAATTATTGTATCAACCATACTATAAAATTGTTGAAATATATTTCCAATAAGCAGAGGAACTGAAAAGGTTAAAATTAATTTTACAGGACTACCTACTGTCATATCTTTAGTCAAGTCTATTCCCCCTTTTGTATAATTTATTCAATATTAATTTTAAAACATATAAATAATATCATTCTAGTAATATATTATCAACTAATTTTCATATTTAGAAAACATTTAAAAGTTTGAGACATTACCTTATTATGTTGTTGCAAATTGACTATTGTATAAATTTGCATAGAAACCATTTTTATTTAATAATTCATTATGGTTACCTTGCTCTATAATTTTTCCATCCTTCATAACTAAAATTAAATCTGCTTCACGAATAGTTGAAAGTCTATGAGCTACTACAAAGGAAGTTCTTCCTTCCATTAACTTATTAAAGGCTCTTTGAATATAAATTTCAGTTCTTGTGTCTATACTACTAGTAGCTTCATCTAAAATAAGCATAGGTGGCTTAGAAAGCATAACTCTAGCTATACATAAAAGTTGCTTTTGGCCTTGAGATAGTGAACTATCTTCTGTAAGTATAGTATCATACCCATTAGGTAATCTCATAATAAATTTATGAGCGTGAGCTGCTTTAGCAGCTTCTATAATTTCATCTAAAGTAGCATCTTCCTTTCCATAAGCTATATTATCTCTAACGGATCCAGAAAAAAGCCATGTGTCTTGAAGAACCATACCATAAAGTCCTCTTGTACTTGTTCTTGTTATGTCATCTATATTTATATTATCTATTTTTATCTCTCCAAATTTAATATTATAGAATCTCATAAGCAAATTAATTAATGTAGTTTTCCCACAGCCAGTAGGGCCTACTATAGCAATCCTATCACCAGGTTTAACCTTTAAATTAAAATCTTCGATTAAAGGTTTATCTTCACTATATGAAAAATATAGGTTATCAATACTTACATTTCCTTCACAGTTTTCTAAATTAATAGCTGTAGATTTATCTGGAATTTCTGGGACTTCATCTAATATTTTAAATACTCTACTTGCAGAAGCAAAGGCAGCTTGAAGCTCTGTAATTACTCCAGAAATTTCATTAAAAGGTTTAGTATATTGATTAGCATAACTTAAAAAAGCTGAAAGATTTCCTATAGATAAAGTACCATTAATAGCACTAATTGCACCTACTATACCAACTACTGCATAAACAATTCCATTTACAAATCGAGTTACTGGATTTGTAAGAGCAGAGTAGAACTGAGCTTTTTGGCCATATGTATACATACTTTTATTAATTAGCTCAAATTTCTCAATAGCTCTATCTTCGTAGGAAAAAGCTTTTACTATTTTTTGATTTCCTATCATTTCTTCTACATAACCAGTTAATTCACCACGAACCTTTGACTGATTTCTAAACATTGAGTGACAATACTTAGCAATAGTTGAAGCAGTAAATAAAGATAGTGGAGTAATAATAACCACTAGTAAGGCAATCTTAATATCTATAAATAACATAAATATTAATGTTCCAATTATAGTTATAAAACCTGTAAAGAGCTGAGAAAAACCTTGAAGTAATCCATCAGATATAATTTCAATATCATTAATAACAGTGTTTATAATAGAACCATGAGAATTCCCATCAATATATTTTAAAGGAAGAGAGTTTAATTTATTAAAAACATCAATTCTTAAGTCCTTAATAGTTTTATAACTAACTATATTTGTACATCTAGTCATTATAAGTTGAAATAATGAAGAGAAGATTATAGTTACTAATAGCAATATTAATATATTAACAAGTTTATTAAAGTCTACGTTATTCTTGCCTATTATAAGATCAACAGCTCTACCTATTAATATTGGAGTTAGCAAAGTTAAGCTTATATTAATAACTGCACTTATAAAAGCAATTAAAATATATTTGTTATAAGATTTTGTATAATTTAAGATTCTTTTAATAATAGTAATATTCAAAAGTCCACCTCCTAATTATTGATTTGAGAAGAATATATTTCATTATATACTTCACAATTATTAAGAAGATAATCATGAGTTCCTATTCCTGCTATTTCACCATTATCTAAAACTATTATTTTATCAGCATTTTTTATACTACTTGCTCTTTGTGAAACCATTAAAACTGTCATATCCTTGGTTTCATCCTTTAAAGCTTGTCTTAATGCAGCATCAGTTGCAAAATCTAAGGCACTTGAACTATCATCTAAGATTAAAATTTCTGGCTTAGTAACTAAAGCCCTAGCAATAGTAAGTCTTTGCTTTTGACCACCAGAAAAGTTTTTTCCTCCTTGTAAAACTTCTGAATTATATTTTTCTTTTAAAGAATTTACAAATACATCAGACTGTGATATTTCAAGAGCTTCTTTAATATCCTCTATAGTAGCATTTTCATTGCCCCATTTTAGATTGTCTAATATGCTACCTTTAAATAAGACTGCTTTTTGTGGAACTATTCCAATTAACTTTCTAAGATTTTTTAAATTATAATTTTTAGTATTAATACCCTTTATAAGTACTTCACCTTTAGAAACATCATAGAATCTAGGAATTAAATTTACTAAAGTAGATTTACCAGATCCAGTTCCACCAATTATTCCTATGGTTTCATTTTTATATATAGATAAATTTATATCCTTTAATGAATATTCATTTGAATCTTCGTAAGAAAATGATACATTTTTAAATTCTATTAGTGGTGAAGAAGGATTGGCCTTATAATTAATAGAATTTTTATTATCCTCAATAGATGATTTAATATTTAATATTTCTAAAACTCTATTAGCTGAAGTAGCTCCCTTAGTTAGGATAACAATTAATTGAGAAAAAACTATTAATGAAAGTAAAATTTGCGTTATGTAATTTATAAATGCAATAACTTCACCTTGAGTTAATGAACCTATATTAACCCTTATGCCACCAAACCATAAAATTGCAATTATAGATAAATTCATAATTATATAAGTAATAGGATTTAAAAGTGCTGATATTTTTCCAACCTTAATATTTGTATCTGCTAGTTCAATAGTGCCATCTTTAAATCTTTGTTTTTCATTTTCTTCTTTAGAAAAGGCTTTAATAACTCTTGCACCTTCTAGGTTTTCTCTTGTTATTAAAGAGATATTATCTAATTTTCCTTGAATTACTTTATATAAAGGAAGAGATTTGCTCATAACTAGATAAATAACTAAAGCTATAAGAGGAGTAGTTATTAAGAAAATAATTGAAAGTCTAAAATCTATTGAAATAGCCATAATGGTTGAACCTATAATTATAAAAGGACTTCTTGTACCTAATCTAATTAACATAGCTATACCAGTTTGAATTTGATTTATATCATTAATAAGTCTAGTTATAAGAGTAGGAGTTCCTATTTTATCAATTTCACTATGAGAAAGGTTATTGATATGCTTATAAAGCTGACTCCTAATAGAAGTACCTGCACCCTGTGAAGCTATAGATGCATAATACTGACAAATAAGTGCAAAAGCTAATCCTATAGCACCTAAAAGAATTAATAATCCACCCATTTTAAAAACATAGGCTATATCTTTATTAGCTACACCAATATCAATAATTTTAGCCATTACTATTGGAATAAATAGTTCTAAAATTGCTTCAATTAATTTGAATACTGGACCTAAAATAGCCTCTTTTTTATAATCTTTCATAAAATAGATAAGTTTTAACAATAGCATCAGTCCTTTTTTAATATTTAACAATACTCATTATATCATCATATTAAAATAATAAAAGAAGTAAGTTATTTTTAAAAAATAAAGAATATCTTAAATATTTATTAAAGCTTTGACTTAAAAAAATATAATATGTTAATATTAAAAAATAATTTACAATAGAGGTGTGATAATGAATTTAATAAAAAACTTTCTAAAAGGAGTAGCAATAAGTATATCTCAAATAGTCCCAGGGGTAAGTGGAGGAACTATTGCAATGATATTAGGAGTATATGACAAGCTTCTTCATGCAGTTAATAATATTGTTAAGGATTTTAAAAATCAATATAAGATATTGCTACAAGTTGGAATTGGAGCGATTTTTGGGATTTTTTTATTTAGTAATATAGTAAAAACTTTATTTGATAATTATCCTATTCCTATAGGTTATTTATTTGTTGGTGTAATATTAGGTGGCGCACCACTTATGCTTAGAAAGGCTACAGTCAAGGGATTCAACAAAAAGAGTCTAGTATATTTATTTTTAGGTATAGGAATAGTAGTAATGATGGGAACCCCTAATAATGATGCCTCAGCAATAATTACTTCATTAAACTTTGTTAATTTTATTTGGCTTTTTATCGGTGGAGTAGTGGTAGCTGTAGCACTTATTTTACCAGGAATAAGTGGATCCTTTATGCTTTATGTTTTAGGGCTTTATAATACAGTTATAACAGCTGTTGTACAGTTTAATATTCCAATTCTTATTCCTATAGCTATAGGTGGAATAGTTGGAACATTACTTACAGCTCGTATAATAGAAATGCTACTTAATAAATTCCCAGAGCAAACCTATATTTTAATTTTTGGATTTATTTTAGGTTCTGTTTTTTCAGTATTTCCAGGAGTAGATGGAATAAGTAGTTTCATTGGAATAATACTTGGAGTTATAGGATTCATTTTTACATACTATATAAGTCGAAATGAATAAAGTTAATAAAAAAATATAACAAGTCAAAAGAAATTATTAAATCAAACTAGTTTTTAATGGAGCTGCCTAGGTAGCTCCATATGTATTTAAAAAGTAATATAACATATTTGACTATTTAAATAAATAAGTATATAATTAGTTAGAAGTCTAACAAAAGTGCGGGTGAAAAAATGAGTGAAATGAGACATGTTGGAAGAAAGATTAATATACTTTCTCATAAAATTAAAAGACGAATAGGTAAAGTAGCTTTGGAATACGGAATAAGTGGTATGCAAGCTAAAATTTTAGGGTATATATATACTAATTCTTCTAATAGAGATATATTTCAGAAGACTATTGAAGAAGAATTTGATATAAGACGTTCTTCTGTAACTAGTGTACTTACCTTAATGGAAAAAAATGAACTAATAAAAAGGGTTAGCGTTTCTGAAGATGCAAGACTTAAAAAGATTATACTTACAGATAAGGGGATTGAAGTTAATAAGTTAGTGTATAAAGAAATAACTAAAATAGAGGAAATTATTTCAAATACATTATCTGAAGATGAATTAAATACCTTTGTTTGTAATTTAGATAAATTAAATAAAAATATTCATGAATAATTTTTATTCAATTAGTTAGAAGTCTAACAAAAAAATAAACTATTATATTAAACAAAAGGAGGAATAGTATGATAAAAAAATTATCTAGCTATATTGGGGAGTATAAAAAAGATTCTATTTTAACTCCAGTTTTTGTAGCTTGTGAAGTAGTACTAGAAGTTATTATTCCAGTATTGATGGCAAAAATAGTGGATAATGGAATTCAAAATGGAGATATGAAATATGTAACTATTTTAGGAATTATAATGTTAGTTATGGCTTTTCTATCATTGACATTTGGTGCTTTAGGAGGTAAAACTGGAGCAAAAGCATCTACAGGATTTGCAAAAAATTTAAGAAGAGAAATGTTCTATAAGATTCAGGACTATTCATTTTCTAATATTGATAAATATTCAACCGCTGGATTAATTACAAGATTAACTACGGATGTTACTAATGTACAAAATGCATATCTTATGATAATTAGATCCTTAGCTAGAGCACCCTTTATGCTTATTGCAGCAATGATTATGAGCTTTTATGTTAATGCAAAAATGGCGTTAATATTCTTATTTGCAGCTGTTTTTCTTTCAATAGCATTATATTTAGTTATTTCTAAGGCACATCCAATTTTTAAAAGGGTATTTAGAAAATATGATGATTTAAATGCTAGCGTACAAGAAAATTTAACAGGAATTAGAGCTGTAAAAGCATACGTAAGAGAAGAACATGAAATAAGCAAATTCCATAAAGCTTCTCAAAATTTATATAATAAATTCTTAAGTGCAGAAAAGATAATAATATTAAATGCACCTATAATGCAATTCACTGCTTATGCAATTATGTTGTTTTTCTCATGGTTTGGAGCAAAATTAATAGTTTCAAATAACATGACAACAGGTGAACTTATGAGTTTATTTACTTATACTGGTAATATTCTTATGAGTCTTATGATGATATCAATGGTATTAGTTATGATTACTATGGCTAAATCATCTGCTGAAAGAATAGTAGAGGTAATAAGCGAAGAAAGTGATTTAAAAAATTGTGATAATCCAATTTATGAAGTTAAAGATGGATCTATAAAGTTTGAAAATGTAAATTTTAGTTATAACAATGATAAAGAAAATTTAAACTTAGAAAATATTAATTTAACAATAAATTCAGGAGAAACTATTGGAATTATCGGTGGAACAGGAAGTGCTAAATCAACCTTTGTTCAACTAATACCAAGACTTTATGATGTTACTTCAGGTTCTATAAAAGTTGGTGGTATTGATGTTAGAGATTATGATATTGAAACATTAAGAAATGAAGTTTCTATGGTTTTACAAAAAAATGTTTTATTTTCTGGAACTATAAAAGAAAATTTAAGATGGGGTAATAAAGAAGCTACTGATGAAGAAATAATTAAAGCTTGTGAAGCTGCACAGGCAAGTGAGTTTATTGAGACTTTCAAAGATAAATACGATACCTTTATAGAACAAGGTGGAACAAATGTATCTGGAGGACAAAAGCAAAGACTTACTATTGCAAGAGCTTTATTAAAAAGTCCAAAGATATTAATTTTAGATGATTCTACTAGTGCAGTAGATACAAAAACAGATGCATTAATAAGAAAATCATTTAAAGAATCAATTCCAAATGTAACGAAAATAATTGTTGCACAAAGAATTTCTTCAGTTGAAGATGCCGACAAAATTATTGTTTTAAATGATGGAAAAATAGATGGAATAGGTACTCATGAAGAATTATTAAAAACTAATGATATATACAGAGAAGTATACGAAGGGCAAATGAAAGGAGCTGATAGTGATGAAGCCTAATATAAGACATGGAATGAAAGGTGGACATCAAGGTCCAGGTAAAATGCCTATGAATCATAGAAAAAGTAAAAATCCAATGAAGACTTTAAAAAGGCTCCTAGGCTATATATATAAGGAATATAAATTTAAGTTATTTTTGGTTATAGCTTTAATACTAATTAGTTCTATTACTTCCGTAGTAAGCACACTATTTTTACAAACATTAATAGATGATTATATAACTCCTTTTATAGGTAAATCAAATGTTGATTTTACAGGACTTTTTAAAGTTTTATGTATTATGGCAAGTATATATTTAACTGGAACACTATCAACGTATTTATATAATAGGATTATGATATTTGTATCACAAGGTACATTAAAGAAGATTAGAGATGACATGTTTGAACACATGGAAGGCTTGCCAATAGGTTATTTTGATACTCATCCTCATGGAGAAATAATGAGTTTATATACAAATGATACTGATACATTAAGACAGATGATAAGCCAAAGTATACCACAACTAATGGCATCTATAATAACTGTAATAAGTGTATTTATTTCTATGATAGTATTAAATATTCCATTAACTATAGTTTCTATAGCTATGATTTTTGTTATGTTTCAAGTAATAAAAGGAGTAGGTGGAAAAAGTTCCTTATATTTTGGTAAACAACAAAAAGATTTAGGAAAATTAAATGGATATATTGAAGAAATGATGGAAGGACAAAAGGTAGTTAAGGTATTTTGTCATGAAGAAGAAAGCAAAATAAATTTTGATGTTCTAAATGAAGATTTATGTGATAGTGCGTATAAGGCTAATACTTTTGCAAATATTTTAATGCCTATTATGGGGAACCTAGGTTATGTAAATTATGTACTTACAGCAATAATTGGTGGAGTATTATCTATAAATAAAATTGGAGGATTTACAATTGGTGCCTTAGCTTCATTTTTGCAACTTACTAGAAATTTAAATCATCCAATAGGACAAATGTCACAACAATTTAATTCAGTTATAATGGCTTTAGCTGGAGCTGAAAGAATATTTGAAATGCTAGATGAAAAACATGAAACTGATGAAGGATATGTAACTTTAGTAAATGCAAAGATTGATGAAAAAGGTAATATACAAGAAGTTAATGAACGTACAGGTATATGGGCATGGAAGCATCCTCATAGTGATGGTTCAACAACTTACACAAGATTACTTGGTGATATTGTTTTTGATGATGTTGATTTTGGATATAATGAAAGTAAAACAATTCTTCATAATATAACTCTTTTTGCAAAACCAGGACAAAAGGTTGCTTTTGTTGGTGCAACTGGAGCAGGAAAAACTACTATAACTAATTTAATTAATAGATTCTATGATATTCAAGATGGAAAAATTAGATATGATGGAATTAATATTAATAAAATTAAGAAAGATGATTTAAGAAGATCTCTTGGAATAGTTCTACAAGATACACATTTATTTACTGGAACAATAGCAGATAATATTAGGTATGGTAAACTAGATGCAACTGATGAAGAAGTTTATGCAGCAGCAAAGCTTGCAAATGCAGATGTATTTATTAAACATTTAGCTAATGGTTATAATACTAGAATAACAGGTGATGGAGCTAATTTATCTCAAGGGCAAAGACAATTAATTGCAATAGCACGAGCTGCAATAGCAAATCCACCAGTACTAATTTTAGATGAAGCTACTTCAAGTATAGATACTAGAACAGAAGCTATAGTTCAAGAAGGTATGGATAAATTAATGGAAGGAAGAACTGTATTTGTAATAGCTCATAGGCTTTCAACAGTTAGAAATTCAGATGTTATTATGGTTCTTGATCAAGGAAGAATAATTGAACGTGGAAATCATGAAGACTTAATTGCGAAAAAAGGAAAGTACTATCAATTGTATACAGGAGCCTTCGAATTAGAATAAAATATAGAATATAATAAAGGAGCTACTACCAAGCTCCTTTATTATATTTAAGATTTGGCTTTTAAATAAAATACTCGTAAATGATAATAATATAATAAAAAATATATAGAATATGATATAATTAAAATATTAAATAATAAGATTATTAATAATAGGAATAATGTGAGAAATGGATAAATTAAGATATTTAAAAGATATAAGTAATTTTGTTTTTATAAAGGATGATTTAGAAGAAGCAGATATTATATTTATACCAGGGGGATCTTATCCTGAAGTTGCTGAAGAAGCAGCAAAGCTATGGAAAAATGAATATAGCAATTTGATTTTACCTTCAGGAGCCTATGGAATTAATATAGGAGCTTTTATAGGACCATCTTTTAAAAAAGAAATTTATAACCAAAGCTATAATACAGAATGGGAATTTTTAAAGGATGTTTTAATAAAGAATGGTGTTAAAGAAAATAGTATATTAAAGGAAGATAAAGCAACTTTTACATATGAAAATGCTATTTTTTCTAAGAAGGTAACAGATTCCTTAGGAATAAATATTAACAAGGCAATTATATGTTGCAAATCATATCATGCCAGACGTTGTCTTATGTATTATGAAACTTTATATCAAGATACAAAGTTTATTATTCATCCAATAGATATAAATAATATAACAAAGGATAACTGGTACAAAAGTAAAGAAGGAATTAATTTAGTATTAGGTGAACTTGAAAGATATGGGTGGCAATTTAAGGATATATTAAAAGCCTTATAAGAATTTATAAATAATATAAATGTTTATATTATTAGGATAATTAATAGTTTTGTGATATAATAAGTATATAATGTGTGTAGCTTCTAAAAGCCTCAGCTTTAGAAGCTACTTTTTTTAAATACAATTAATTTCTGAAGGAGGAAGAGCTATGTTTAAGATAAAGGATTATGTTGTATATGGTTTAAATGGAGTTTGTATGGTTGAAGATATAGAAAAAATGATTTTGAAAAATAAAGAACTGGAATACTATATTTTATCTCCAATTAATAATAAAAAAATGACTATAAAAATTCCTGTAGATAATAAAACAACGGCAATTCGTGAACTAATGAGTAAGAATGAGGTGATGAATTTATTAGAATTTATATCTAAAAAAGAAACTATCCAAATAGATGATTATAGAAAAAAGAATCAGGAATATAAAACAATAATAAGAAGTGGTAATGTTATAGAGATTATAAAAGTTATAAATTCTATAAATTTAGAAAAAGATGAAAAGGCATCCTTAGGAAAAAAGATAAATAAGACAGAAGATGATATTTTAATAAGTGCTAAAAAACAATTATATCAAGAAATGTCCATAGTTTTAGACATAAATATAAATGAAGTAGAAGATTATATTATAAAAAATATTTAATAAAATAATTTAAATGATAAAAAGTTGTTTTTCATAGATTTTATAAGTTAATTTTCTTTATTTAAAATGACTGGTACACATTTTAGTGCAACAGCCATTTTAAAGTCATTTAATAATTTTTTTAAGTATAAAAGTCATTTCTTTAAAGATACCTGTCCTATATTTAAATTTTAATATCTAAAATTATATTTCCTATTAGTACAACAATATTTTCAGTATTATTATTTATAAGACCTTCATAATAATCCACTATAAAATCAAATCTTTAGATTTAGTATGCTATTATAAAAAATTAATAAATCATAGAAAGATAGAGTATATTATGAGAGAAATAATATATTATTTAAAAAAGAAGAATTAAAAAAGCAACTAATCTCTTATATAATATACTTGTAAATGATAATAAAAAATAAAAGAAAAAGAAGACATTTACAAAATTTAATATAAATAATAAAATAAAATAACTATAACAAAAGTTAAAATTAGGAGAGATAATATGTTAAAAAAAATAATACTTATAATAGTAATAGTAGTTTTATTAATTTTTATAGCTAGAAAAAAAAGAAATATTAGTAAAATAAATATAGGCGAAAAAAAAGTAAATAATATATTAAATAAAATAAATAGATATAAGCTTCTAAGTGATGTTATGATAAAGAGTCAAAATGGAACAACTCAAATAGATCATATATTAATAGGAAAAAAAGGAATATTTGTAATAGAAACTAAGGATTATAGTGGGTTAATATATGGAGATGAATATTCTAAGTATTGGACTCAAATTATAAATAGAAATAGTAATCAATTCTATAATCCTATTAGACAAAATTATGGTCATGTGAAATCCTTAGAAAGATGTATAAAAAGAAAGGATATCTTTATTTCGGTAGTGGTTTTTACTAATAAGTCAAAATTAAAAAAAGTTAAAACAGATACACCAGTAATACAGTTAAATAAGCTAAAAAGATTTATAAAAAGATATAAATCAGATATAAGGTTATCTAAAAATGAAATTTGTGAAATATACGATTTAATACGAAAATCTAATATTGAAAGTAGTAGGGCAAGAAAAAAACATGTTAAAAGAATAAGCAAAATATCATAAAATACAATATATTTTGTCAAAAAAGTACAAAATTCGCTTTAGGAATAAAATTTTTATGAAATAAAATTAATAATATTAATAAAAAATTCATAAAAAATTCATAATAATATTGAAATTTAGTTAAATAACCATTAAAATCAAAGAGAGTAATGTTTTATACTAATAAAGTATAATATAAAATTTTACTCTTAAAAATATTTTATAATCAAAGGAGGAGTATATATTATAATAATGTCTATAACTATATAAATATTAACAATTAATTTGTTAGTTATGTTATTTACATAAATAATAGATATATATAAAATTATAGCAATATAACAACAATCAAGAAAACGTTTTATCTAATTTATACTACTTAATAGATGATAAATTTTAATTAACAATAAACAAAACACTTAATACTATATTAATAAATCTACAAAAATTAATTTGATTTATACTATATTTCAAAAAAATTATTTTTATAAATTATATAACTTAACAGATTGTAAGTTTTATA
>NZ_JBNPON010000047.1:0-30300 GCF_050315195.1 Clostridium sp. SGI.024
TTACATTGTGACATAGTACCGTCTCACTAACTGTTAATAGGTGATTTAGTAATACCTTAATTAACAATTAATTCTAATAATGTCATACATGATTTATGCAAGTCAACTAGCATATTTATGTATTATTCATATGTAAACACATCCGCTAGTATTTTACCTAGCCAAGAGAGGGTGTGTATTATATTTTATATTAACATAAAGATGATATTTGAGAACATGAAATAATTGTAACTACAAGGTTTTTATAAAATGATTAAAGGAAGGATACTTAAATAAAGCAATAAGAAAATAAAGTAATAAAAGATATTTAAAAGTAGCATAATAGTAAAAATTTTGTATATTTTTAAGAAAAAAAATTTCCACTTATACCTAAATTTATACAAAATTATATTGAATATTTATAAAGGCTTTTGTATAATAATTTTCGTGATTTAGGAAAATGACGTGATTTAGGAGAATGAGTTAATCATAGAATATATCACTTTATTTTATAGATAATGACTAAAATCAATAGAGTGAGATGCCTTTCATTAGACACATTGAAAAAAATATATCATCTAATTTATAGGCAAAAGCTAAATGTACTGATGTAGGTATTGACAGAAGAAAGGATGAAGCTATGAGAAAAATTAAATTTGGCTTTATCTGCATTCTTGCTTTTATTATCCTAAGCTTATCCGGTATGAGGGTATACGCAGCATCGGGAATAAAAGCCATTCTGGAGAATGATAAGACAGAATTAACGAGTGGGGATGAAGTTGTAGTTACTCTAAGATTTGACAATTATGAAGAAATCAATAAAGGAGTCAATGCCTATAAGGCAACTTTAGAGTATGATAAAAGTATATTTGAGGAAGTATTAGAAAGTGATTTTCAGACACTGAACAACTGGGAGCAACTCAAATTTAATAAAGACACAGGTGAGTTTGTAGCTATCAAAAGGGTAGGAAGTAAGACCCCAGAGGAAATAGTGAAGATTACATTGAGGGTTAAAGAGAATGCTCAGGCTGGAAAAGAAGATATTCTTATCAAAGATATTGTTACTTCTGAGGGAAAAGAAGATATCATGGTAGGTGAATCAAAAATCACTGTTGATATAATACAGGATCAATCAAATCAGGTATTTATTCCTGGAGATCAGAATTCTTCTAACAATGTGGACAATGAGAACAATTCATTGAATCCTGATAACTCAATAGTGATGGAAGTATAACTGTAACAGATTTAACCCTTTTAGTAAGGAAAGTTGAAAAAAACTTGAATTATGAAGTTGTCTTATTTGATGTAGGGCAAGATAATTATTATCCATATAAGAATGAGGAAGTAAATCTAATTTTCTTAGGTGATGTCAGTTATAATGCAATAATTGAAAAAGTAATAATCAATAATAATGAATATCAAGTTAAGAAAGTAGAAAATAGTAATATTTATACTGTAAATGTTGGTAATAACAATACATCAGGTATAAAAGAATATCATTTTACAGAAGTATTACTAAATAATGGGAAAATAATATATGTAGATTATACAATAAAGCTTGATGTATTAAAGGATGTTCCAAGTATAGAAGGTTATACTGTAAATGAAGATATTAATGAGTCAAAGGTATATATTTCTTTCTACTTGAAAGACCATGATAATAGTATTGAATCAGCAAATATAGAAATTTTAAATGAGAGCTAACAGCTGATACAAATGAATGATATATCAGCAGGTAAAAATGAAATTGAAGTAGTGCTAGAATATGGTAAAAAATATACTGTTAATTTTGCTATTTGTTATGATTTAGATACTAATCAGTTGATAGAACATGATGAGAAGCATACAGGTATGCTGCTTGAAACAAAAGAATTAGAGCTTGTAATTGATTATCAGTGGCAGATATCAGATATTGCTGCATATAAAAATGGATTACAAACAAATACATTTGATAAAAATGAACCAATTCAGTTAAGATTCAATAGCTCAAATGCAACAAGCTTTGCCCCATCCTTTGCAGTAGTGAATGGAAAGGAGTATCCAGTTACAAAAGAAAATCAACAATATGTGGTAACTGTTGATGGTATAGATCAGGCAGGCAAAACTGATATAAATCTAGAAGAAGTGGTGCTATCAAACGGAAAGAGATTTCCATTAACTCAAGATAATATCATTCCTGTAACAATATTAAAACAAAAACTTGAGGTTGCAGATATTGATATTAAGGAAGATGTGGAAAATGGCAGACTTATAGCTAGATTTGATTTAATTGATGAAGATAATGCTTTAAAATCAGCAACTATCGTTTTATTAGATGAAAATAATCAAGAAATTGCTATAAAGGAAGTTAATGCAGGAAAATTAGTGAAAAGACAGGAGGTTATATTAAGAACTGTTATGTACAGGGTGAACTTGCCAGTGAAGGAGAAGACAGTGGTGGTATTATTGCTATTGCACATGGTAATGTAACAATTGAAAATGTAATATCAAACATTCATGGTCAAAATGGAGCAAAACAATATGTAGCAACCAATGGATTGTTTATTGGTAAGATGGATGCAACAACAGTGATTAAAAACTCTGCCTCACTTGGTTCACAAACAAGAACTGGAGTAATTAATAAATTTGTTGGAACAGTAGAAGATATAAGCACAATTCAAAATTGTTATGAAGACAGTTCAATAAATGGAACTCCAAATGATAATGGAATAAATATAAAAGGGATAGATAAAGGACAATTAAAAGATAAAAACTTCTATGTAAGTACCTTAGGCTTCGATGAAACAATTTGGAAATTAGATGACATAGTAGAAAGGTACTATACAGAAAGTGTAAGAGCACATGGACAGACTCCAGAATCTTTCTCAAGAATGCTTTTCTTTGGATTAAAATAGTTAGTCTATAAAAGCCTAACAAAAGATTTTTTAGAAAGTACTTTAGAAGTACTTTCTAAAGTCTAAAGAAAAAGGAAGGGATTTGTTTTGTGCAAACTATTAGGGACTATAAACACTACTACTTTATAATACGAGGTGGTGGTTAAACCAACTCTATCTCTAAAGATATTATAATATAGATTTAATAGTCTACAAAATAATGAGTTTATAGATATTTCCTAACAAAAATCTAAATAACAGAAAATGTAGTAATGCTATCTTAACTACATTACACGAGGAGGAATAGATTATATATGAGAAAAAGAAAAATTACAAAAGCAATAATAAGTGGTATAGCACTATCTTTAGTATTATCTTTTATGCCTGTTAATAAGGTACAAGGTGCGGATTCCACATTTGTTCATGTATATCCGGACGAAAGAACCTTTGAACAAATTAATGAATATTTTGCTACTCACCCATTTGATACAAATATGAAAGACGAGTACGACATAGTACCTGATATTGGTAACAAGGCTATAAACGACCAAATAAAAGCCGGAACTATTAACATAAAAACAGACAAGGATAAAAGAGAACAGCTTATTGGTAAGCTTAGCGACAAAACAATTGACAATGCTCTAAACGCCATAAACTCTGTTAGATACGTAGCTGGAGCAAGAGAAATGAAAATCGATGAGGAGAAAATGATGGTAGCACAAGCGGGAGCTGCTCTTAGCGATTATTTAGGCGTAACTACCCACTACTTACCAAAGGATAAGGCTTTAGCGGCAGGCATTGCTGAGCCTGTGTTTAATTTAGCCAATCAAGGAACAAATAGTTCAAATATTGTACAAGGAGGAGGTGTTGCTGGAAAAATCGTAAACAGCTTTATGCCTGATCCTGGAAACGATGGAACAGGACTTGGACATAGAAAACTAATTTTGACTACAGCTAACAGAACAACAGGATTTGGAGCTTCAAGATATTCACAGAATCCAAATGTATTACAATATGCTATGGGTAATTATCTCCCAGAACATACAGGAGTTATGTGGCCTGCTAGAAAACAACCTGTAGACATCTTTAACACAAATAGTTCTCAAAACCCATGGAGCTTTGTAGTGCTTTCTCAAATTAAGGTTAAAGAATCAGAATTAAAAGTTACATTAGAATGTAACGGAGAGATAGAAGAAATATTACCTGGGCAAAAGGTAGGAAATTTAGGGAAGCTTCTTTATAAAAACGGAATGATAATTTTTAGACCTGCTAAACAATATAATCCGGGAGATAAAGTAAAGGTTACTATAGAAGGAATTTATGAAAACAATAACCAGGATATAAAGGCTCCTGCTACATACGATGTACACTTCTTTGAGATAGGTACAGTTCCTTACTCAAATATAACTGTAAATAGTGCTACTAGATCCGATGAAACTAACGCAAGTATTAGTCTTACATCTGACGGTGCTGGAGTGTTAAAATACTTAATAGTAAACGAAGGGGATAGTGAACCTACTATTGATGAGATATTAAATGGAGAAGAGGTACTACTTAGTGAAGGAGATAATTCCCTGAATTTAGATAGCTTACAAGGGGATAGTGCAAAAAAGATTTACTACGTAACACTAAGCAGCACAGGAATAAACAAGCCTTCTAGTGAAGTTACTGCAAGTGGCGAATTAAGTAGCATAAAGGCTCTAGATATAGCAGAATACGAACCTATAATATATGACATACTAGAAGGAAAAGAAGGTGAAGTATATAAGGGCGATGACGCAGGATACAAAGTAAGATGCATCGGAGAATTCCATAAGTTCACAGATATACTAATAGACGGACAATTAGTAGATAAAAATAATTACACAGCAGTTAGCGGAAGTACGATCGTAACACTTAACAAAGATTACATAGATACTCTTAGCCTTGGAAAGCATGACATCACATTTAAGTTCACAGACGGAGAAGGCTCAACTTTCTTTAATGTACTTGAACGAAAAGAGAATGCAGGTGGTGGCACAGATACAGATAAGGAAGAGAACGTAGGCGGTGGCACAAATACAGATAAGGAAGAGAACGCAGGCGGTGGCACAAATTCTAATGTATCTCAAAATACCACAAATTCTGAAAACTCAAACAAAGTAAACACAGACGATGCTAATAATGCAATTCTTTGGATAATCTTAGCAATTTCTGCTGCAAGTACTTTAGGCATACTGCTTGTAGCAAAAAGACGTAAAAGCTTCAGCTAAACTGAAGTAGGTTAAACCAAAAGAAATAACGACCATACAAGAGTAAAAATGCTCCTGTGTGGTCGTTTTCTTATGCTCAAGTATTGAATTGGTAGGTGAGCTTTATTTATGTAATTCTCTATACTTATCAATAAGTGAAGCTACAAGGCGAAACCGCATTTTATAAGGCGGTACTGCCAAACAAGAAAAGCCGATAAACCTTGAAAAATAAGGATATATCGTCAATTTAAGAACTTATGTGGAGATATGGGAAAAGGTGTACTCTTTTTAAGGTATAAAAAAAGATGGGAAATCCCATCTTTTTTATCTTAAAGTACTTTTCTATTATTTTTCTTTGTTAGCTATTTCTAGTATTAATCTATTCTTTAATTCAGAAACTGGAATTGCTCCTTCTTCTCCATTCTTTCTGCTTCTTACAGAAACCTCATTGTTAGCAGCTTCCTTTTCACCAACAACTAGGATGTAAGGAATTCTTTCAAGTCTAGCTTCTCTAATTTTGTAACCTATCTTTTCAGCTCTATAGTCTCCCTCAATTCTGATTCCTGCATTTTTAAAATCTTTAACTATTGATTCAGCATAGTCATTATATTTATCAGAAATAGGAAGAACTATTGCTTGAGTTGGTGATAACCAAGTTGGGAATGCACCAGCATATTTTTCAATAAGCATAGCTAAAGTTCTTTCATAACATCCAATTGAAGATCTGTGAATTATATAAGGACGTTTCTTATTACCATCTTTATCTATATAAGTCATATCAAATCTTTCTGCTAAAGCAAAGTCAATTTGAATAGTTATTATTGTATCTTCTTTTCCATGAACATTCTTGAATTGAATATCAAGCTTTGGTCCGTAGAATGCAGCTTCGCCTTCAGCTTCTACATAATTAATTTCAAGGTGATCTAAGATACCTTTCATTAATACTTGAGTTTCTTCCCAAGCTTCTGGATTATTTATATATTTTTCAGTATTGTTTGGATCCCATTTAGAGAATCTATATGAAATATCTCCATCAATACCTAAAGTACTCATTATGTGTTTTATTAACTCAAGAGAACCTTTGAATTCTTCTTCAACTTGGTCTGGTCTACATACTATATGTCCATCAGCTAAAGTGAATTGTCTAACTCTTATTAGACCATGCATTTCCCCTGAAGACTCATTTCTAAATAAAGTAGAAGTTTCAGAATATCTTATTGGTAATTCTCTATAAGAATGTTGTTCAGAATTATATATTGTATATTGGAATGGGCAAGTCATTGGTCTTAAAGCCATAACTTCTGCATCCTTTTCTTCATCTCCTAAAACAAACATACCATCTTTGTAGTGATCCCAGTGACCAGAAACTTTATATAAATCACTTTTAGCCATATATGGAGTCTTTGTAAATACATAGCCTCTCTTTTCTTCTTCGTCTTCAACCCATCTTTGAAGAAGTTGAACTATTTTAGCACCCTTAGGCATTAATAGAGGTAGACCTTGACCTACTTTTTCATCAGTAGTGAATAATTTAAGTTCTCTTCCTAGCTTATTATGATCTCTTTTTTTAGCTTCTTCTAAAGCTTCTAAATGAGCATCTAAGTCTGCTTTCTTTAAGAATGCAGTTCCGTAAATTCTTGAAAGCATCTTATTTTTTTCATCACCCTTCCAGTAAGCACCTGCGCTTCTAAGAAGTTTAATAGCCTTAATTGATTTTAATGACATTACGTGAGGACCAGCACATAAGTCAACAAAGTCTCCCATTTTATAGAAGGAAATAACTTCATCTTCCCCTAAGTCATTTATTAATTCAACCTTATATGGTTCATTAGCATCTTCCATTAACTTTATAGCCTCTGCTCTTGGTAATTCAAATCTTTCAATTGAAGGATTTTCTTTTATTATTTTTCTCATTTCATCTTCAATTTTAACTAAATCTTCAGCAGAAAAAGAATTTTCTACATCGAAGTCATAGTAGAAACCATCAGTAATTGCAGGTCCAATAGCTAATTTTGCTTCTGGATATAATCTTTTAACAGCATAGGCTAATACGTGAGATATACTATGTCTTACTGCATCCTTTCCTTCTTGAGAATCAAATGTACAAATTGCAAGGTCAGAATCTTCATTTACTGCGTAGCGTAAATCAACAACCTTCCCATTAACTATTCCACAGTAAGCATTTCTAGCTAAGCCTTCGCTTATTGATTTAGCTATATCAAGTACTGAAATTCCAGCTTCAAATTCTTTTACAGATCCATCTTTTAAAGTAATTTTAATCATTTCTTATATTCTCCCTTCGCATTTTTAAAAATAAAAAACTCTCGTCCCTTCATAATAGAAGGGACGAGAGTGATAAAATTCTATATTTCCCGCGGTTCCACCCTTAATTGCCTAAAGATATAAATAGGCCTCTTAAGATATCGTAACGTGATATTAAACGGGCTTTATTAGAGCCGCTCAGAGGTGGTCTTCAACTAAATTCAAATAAGATAATTTCACCAAACTTATCTCTCTCTGAAAATGAAAAGTAGTTTACTCTTCTCTTCAACGCATTAAATATTTATTTTTTATTATAATTATTTATTATATCAATGTCAACATAAAGAAATAGTATTTTAGAAAAATATGATATTTCTTTTAATTAATTGAATATAAAATAGTATTTTAGCCAATATTAATATTATGGTAAAGACGTTCTAACTCTATTTCTTGAAGTATATTATAGGAGTATAGTTTACCACCCATGAGGTTTGCAATTATTTCCTCTTTAGAATAACCTTCTTTATAAAGCTTTAAGTTTTTTACTAGCTTTTTTAATAAAGAATTTGTTATTTCTAAAAGTCCATAAAGTTCTTTAGCTGTATAGTAATCCTTCGGTAAAAGCTTAAAAAGCTTTTTTTGCATTTCAAGCTTATATTTAATATCAGTTTCTATGCAGTTATGGGGTCCAATTTTGCCTCTATGGTGGTAGTTACATAGATATTTATAATTTAACTTAATATCGTAACCACCTTCGTGTTTATGAACTATATGATGTATATCCGCTTTAGCTCCACAAATTTCACAGTGGTACAAAGTCATGCCTCCTTTAAATAACTTTATATCTCTTTACATATATTATATAATTTTTTTAAAAAATAATCTAGATTATTAAGAATTTTATAAAAATTAACATATTATGAACAAAGTGAATTTTTAAGTTTTTAAAGTGTTTAATGTTACTTTGTTATATTCTGAAAAATTACTTGAAAATGAGTTAAAATATACTATATACTATATTTATAGTATATTATATTTCGAAATTGAAAGAAAGGTGATACTGTGAGACATAATTATGATTCTTTTGATTATTGGGAAGAATTAATTAATGAAAATAAGACTATTAGAGGTCATATGTTTATGGATAGACTTCCAGATAGTAGAAGCATATATATTCATAGTTTAATATTTTCAAAAAATAATGGTCTTAGTAATATTTGGTCATACTTTCCTAATGAGAAGACTTTATTAGGATACATTCAATACTCATTTTTACAAGAAGCTTTTTATAAATGGATTTACGGAAAAGAAAGAGTAATAATTAATATACCTAATATTCCAGTGGAAAGAATAATTTCTGATGGTGAAAAAAATAAAAAAATATCAAAAGAAGAAGCAAATAATATGAGAAGACATGTAGATATGATTAGAAGCTTCTGGAATTTGCCAAATGATAAGTTAATAAAATCACTAAAAAGATTCTGTAGAGATTTTAATAGAACATGGTATGGTGATAACAAAGAATTTTTATATTTAAAGATATTTGATAATCCAAAAGAGTTAGGAGAATTCGTTGTTAATTCAAGCTATATAACTACTACTGAGGAAGATTTCATAGAAAGAACAGGAATAAGCTTGGTAGAATGGAGAAAAATTTGTGAAAATGCAGATGAAAACAAGAGGAATGGTGAGAAATTTAGAGATATTTTACTAAAATCTTTAACTGAAATTATATAAATTTATAAAGTTATTATTGACAGTAATAGTTATGGCATATATAATGTTATTGTCAATAAGATATGCGGGTGTAGCTCAATGGTAGAGCCCTTGCCTTCCAAGCAAGTTACGTGAGTTCGATTCTCATCACCCGCTCCATATATGCGTTATTAGCTCAGTTGGTAGAGCACCTGACTCTTAATCAGGGTGTCCCGGGTTCGATCCCCTGATAACGCACCAATAATGAGGGATTAATTTGTTTTAATCTCTCTTTTTGTTTATATTAAAAAATAGAAGCTCAACACTCTAAGGAGCATAACTTATGTTCTTAAGAGATTTAGCTGCCATTTATACTTTTTCAAGAATGATATTTTAATTTTATCCATATATTGTGGGGATTTGTGCTATAATAGCAATATATATTCTTTGGAGAAAAAAATAAGGCTATTGTAAAATTAAAATATATAACCAAAAGAGAGCTATGGCACAAAAAGATTGCCATAGCTCTTCTTAATTCATCATTTCATGCTGATTTTACTTCAGCAAAGAGGCTTTTCATCTTTTTATTTTTTAGTGAAAAAACTCCAAAAGGAGTTTTCACCTCAATTCTACATTTTACAGTCTATAGTTTACATTGTAAGTAGGCATATGCTTTGTGAAGATATTCCTTCTCCACTTCCTGTAAATCCTAATCCTTCTTCAGTTGTTGCTTTTACATTAATTTTCATTACATCAATATTTAAAGCTTTTGCTATGTTTTCACGCATTTCTTTTATATAAGGAGCCATTTTAGGTTTTTGGGCAATTATAGTAGAATCTATATTATTAATTAAATAACCATTTTCATTTAATAGTTTACCAACTTCTTCAAGAAGCTTTATGCTAGATATACCTTTAAACTTTATATCAGTATCTGGGAAAAGAGTTCCAATATCGCCAAGAGCAGAAGCTCCAAGTAAGGAATCTATAATTGCATGAAGTAAAACATCAGCATCTGAATGACCAAGCAAGCCTTTTTCGAAGGGGATGTTAACTCCACCAATTATTAAGTCTCTTCCTTCAACAAGACGATGTACATCATATCCTAATCCTATTCTCATCTGTATACCTCCAAGATTATTATTAAGACCATTTTACTCTATAGGAAATTATAATATCAAGGATTTATATAAAACTTATGAAGTTAATTAAGACTTATAATACTTTTTTATAAGGATGAAGCTTAATTAGTAACGAAGGATTTTTAGTATTGGCATGGTTAAATTTAATTAAGTTGCTAAAAAGATTCTTTATATTTATTTTAATTTTATAAATTAATAGTAAAGGTTTAGAAGATATTTTCTTTCGTTTAAAAATAAAGTCAACATAAATAATTTTTCTATTCATAAGTTACTCCTAAAAGATTAATGATTATAGATGTTTATGTTATAATATATGATAAATGAATATAAAAGTTTATCAGGAGTTGGATTATTTGAAAGAAAAGATTAGAAGAATAATAGGATTAATTTTAATAGTAGTTGGTATATCTATTATTGTGTCTATAGTTTACAAGAAAATAGATACATCAAAAAAACAAAAAGAACTTCAAAATATATTAGAAGAAGTTATAAATGAAGAGCCTAAAGAAATATCTACAGAAGAAGAAGAAAAATTAATAAATGGATATAAGCCTATTGCTTTGATGGAAATCCCGAGTATAAGTTTGTCTCAAGGAATAGTGGAAGGTATTAGTGATGATATTCTTCAATATTATTTAGGACACTTTGAAGGCTCAGCAAAGCCAGGTGAAAAGGGAAACTTTTCTGTTGCCGGTCATAGAGTTTCAGATTATTCTGAGGCCTTTGTTAATTTATATAAGGTAGAAATAGGAGATGAAATATTAATTAAGGCAAATAAAAAGGAATATGTGTATGAAGTAACTGATAATTTTATAGTATCCCCTGATAATGTGGAGGTTTTGGATAATACAGATGAAGCTACAATAACATTAGTTACTTGTACTGTAGGGGCAAAGGAAAGAGTTATAGTAAAAGGGAATTTGATAAAAAGTAACGATATGTAAGGTGGGGAGAGTAGTGATAACAGGTATCTTTCAATATGATAAATATAAATTTTCAACAAAGTCTCCAGCAAATTTAACTTTAGATGATATAGTTGAAAATCGAGAAGAGGAAATAATTAGATTAAAAGAAGAACTATTAACTTATAAGATACTAATTAAGGATTTAATTCATGATGAGCCTTCATATATAATTAGAAATAAAATATTGAATATTGCATACTTTATAATAGAAGATGTTGAATTATTTGAGTATTTAAATACTACTAAAAAATTTCCTATTAATAGACTTCTGAAAAGAACCCCTATAGATAAGGAGTTTTATCAAAGCTGGAAGGAATATATAGTAACCTTTGTTGTTATATTAGCAAATCCTAATTATAAATATTTGCAAGAGTATTTACAAATAGAAGAAGCTTCTGAAGTACCTAGTTCAGAGGAAATTATTCAGCTTAATAATGAAGATGAACATAGAGGAATTATACTTTCTAAGGGTATAAATTATTCTATTATTTTAACTTCTAAGGGGGAATTTATTAAAGTTAAATCCAAAAAGGAAAATAGAGTGGGAGAAGATTTTATTAGTAAAGAAAGCTTTACTTTTAAAAAATATAAGCTTCAAATTTCAATAATTGCAAGTATAGTAGTAATAATATTTATTGTAGGTATATTACAATATAGATCAATAGATAAGACTATTTCCATAGAGACAACATCTTTAATAACTTTAGAAGTTAATAGATTTGATAAGATAATTGATGCGTATAGTCAAACAGAAAAAGGAAATAATTTGTTAGATAAATTAAAAGTAAATAATACCAATGTAGATGATTCTATAAAAGAAATATTAGGATATGCTAATAATAATGATATGGTTCCTAAAACAGGAATTGTAATTACCGTAACAGGTAAGCCACTTAAATATAATGCTTTAGAAAAAACAGAAAAATTTATTAAGGAAAAAGGACTTCAAGTTAAATTGAACAATTCAGGTGATGAGCACAAAGTAAGTCCATAATATAAAGGTGATAATATGAATCAACATAATAAAGAATACATTATAGTACATAAAGAAAGAGGATCGCAAGTAAGGTTAAATAAATTTATAAGTGAAACTGGATATTGTTCTAGAAGAGAAGCAGATAAGCTTATAGAAGAGGGCAGAGTAACCATTGATGGCCTAAAGGCTGTAATGGGAATGAAGGTAAATATAAATGCTAATGTAAGAGTTGATGGTAAATCTTTAAAAAAAGAAGATAAACTAGTGTATATAGCCTTAAATAAACCTATTGGAATAACTTGCACTACAGAGAAAAAGGTAAGAGGAAATATAGTTGATTTTGTAAATCATGAAAAAAGAATTTTCCCTATAGGTAGATTAGATAAAGATTCACAAGGATTAATTTTATTAACTAATGATGGAGATATAGTAAATAAAATATTAAGAGCTGGCAATAATCATGAAAAAGAATATATAGTAACTGTAGATAAACCTATAGATACTAAGTTTATAGACTCTATGTCTAACGGTGTTAAAATATTAGGAACTATAACAAAAAAATGTATAGTGAATAAGATAAATGAGAGAACCTTTAGGATTATACTAACACAAGGTATGAATAGGCAAATAAGGAGAATGTGTGAAGCCTTAGGATATAATGTGACTAAATTAAATAGAATAAGAATAATGAATATAAAATTAGGTAATTTAAAGATAGGTAGCTGGAGAAATTTATCTTCAGAAGAACTTAAAAAATTAAATTCATTAATAAGTACTTCTATAAAAACTAAAGAAGCTGATGAATAAATTTATATTATATATTAAGATCAAAGTTGAAATTAACACTTTGGTCTTTTTATTTTTGAAGTTATCCACAATTTTGATTAAATAATTTAAATGGAGAATTAAAGTGAAGATATAAGGTATTTTTATAAAAAATTACAGTTAAATTATGTATGTTTCACACATTATCCACATTAGTATGTGGATAATGTGTGAAAAATATGTTGAAATCTATCAAATAATTATCAACAATATTGTAGATAATAAGATAAGGCAATAAATTAGATTTTTGAAAAAATTCAAAATAATTATATGTAATTAGGAGTAATATTTATGAAGAAAGTATTTATGGTATTAATAATTGGGGTATTATTTTTTAAAACTTGGATTATTTATCCACAGTCTATGTTGATAAATAATGAGAATAATTATGTAAAAAAAATAAATCTTGTGGATAAGGTTATAAAGGAAAAAACTAACTTTATAAATATTGATGTAAAAATACCTCAAATAGTTGGATTAAATAATGAAGATAAAGAAAAAGATATCAACAAAGAAATTTTAGATTGGACTAATATGTGGATAAAAGAAACAAAGGATACAAGTGAAGATTTAAAACCTACTATACCATACGAATTGATGGCTAGATATACATTAACTAATAATGAAGAGATATTAAGTTTTTATATAGATTACTATCAATTTAGTGGTGGTGCTCATGGAATAACAACTAGAAATACATATAATATTGATAGCAAAACAGGAAATAAATTAATGTTAAGAGATTTATTCAAGGAAGGATATGATTATAAGACTTATATTAATACTGAGATATTAAAACAAATAAGCAAGCATCCAGAGTACTATTTTATAGCTAAGGAAGGTTTTAATGGAATAAAGGAAAATCAAAGCTTTTACATTAAAGATAATAAAATTATAATACATTTTCCATATTATGAAATAGCTCCATATGTTACAGGAATGCCAGAATTCGAAATTAATTATAATATAAAAGATAAAAATTTATAAAAGTTATCCACAAGGGAATATTTTATATATTCACTAAAAATAAAAAAAGAAGTTCAGCCCCAGCTGAACTTCTCCATAACTCATAACTATTCACTCTTACCTATTAAGCTACTTTGCTAATATCATTATTTTCATTATTAACATAAGTTTCAGATTCTTTTTTGCTATTAACTATATCTCTTATAACCTTAACTATTTGAATTATTAAAGTTGGAATAAATGCAAATAAGTAAATATATCCTACTTGTGAACTAGTTAATGTAGCAACTTCAAATAATCTTCTTAAGAATGGTACAAATAAAACTAAGTTTAATAATACTAATCCTGTTGCAAAAGCCATCCAACTAAATTTATTTGTAAATAATCCTATAGAGAATATAGATTTATCTCCTCTACAATTAAAGCCGTGGAATAATCTTGCTAAGCAAAGTGTTGTAAATGCCATTGTAGAAGCAACATTGTTATTAGTTTTTAAACCTATATAGAAGGCTGCTAAAGTAAATATTGTAATAACTATACCTTCAAGTAATATTTCATATATAAAGTCTTTAGATAAAATAGAAGAGTTTCTAGCTCTTGGTTTATCTTTTAATAAATCCTTTTTAGATTTTTCCATACCTATTGCTATAGCAGGTAAACTATCTGTTAATAAGTTAATAAATAGTAAATGTACTGCATGGAATGGCATTGGTAAAGCCATTATTGAGGCATATAATACTGATAATATACCAGAAGTATTACCAGATAATAAGAACTTAATAGAGTTTTTAATATTCTTATAGATATTTCTTCCGTTAGCTACTGATTTAACTATAGTAGCAAAGTTATCATCTGTTAATATAACAGATGCAGCATCCTTTGATACCTCTGTTCCTGTAATACCCATTGCAATACCTATGTCAGCTTGCTTAAGTGCAGGAGCATCATTAACACCATCACCAGTCATTGCAACAATTTCATCTTTTTCTTGGAAGGCTCTAACTATTCTTATTTTATGTTCAGGAGAAACTCTTGCATAAACTGCAATATGCTCAACATTTTCTTTTAATTCTTCATCAGACATCTTATCAAGTTCTACACCTTCAATAGCTCTATCGCCATCTCTTAAGATACCAATTTGTTTTGCTATAGCGGATGCAGTGATCTTGTGGTCTCCAGTTATCATAACAGGTTTAATTCCAGCTGTTATACAATCTCTAACTGCTGCAGCAGACTCTTCTCTTGGTGGATCTATCATAGAGATAAGACCTATAAATGTATAATTATTTTCATCTTCTAAAGATAATTGTTCAGGAGTTGTAAATTCTTTGTAAGCAAAGGCTAGAACTCTTAAACCACTTTGAGATAATTGTTTATTAGCATTTATTATATTTTGCTTATCTTCATAAGTTATATCTCTTACACCAGAAGAAGTTTTTATTTTAACTATTCTATCTAGTAATACATCAAAAGCACCCTTTGTAAACATTAAATTCTTATTATCAAATTTATGAAGAGTACTCATAAGCTTTCTATCAGAATCAAAAGGTATTTCACCTAGTCTTTTATAAGATTTTCTTACTTCTAATTCATCTAAAGATAATTTGTGTCCTAAATTAACAAGTGCAACTTCCGTTGGATCACCAATTTCAACACCATTTTTGGATGTAGAATCATTACATAAAATTGAACTACTTACTAAATAATTAGCTAATTCATCATTAAGATCTAAATCTTCTCCATCTATTAATTTGTTATCAAGGAATACCTTTTTAACTGTCATTTTATTTTGTGTTAAAGTACCTGTTTTATCTGAACATATTACAGATACAGAACCCAAACCTTCAACAGCTCTAAGCTTTTTAACTATGGCATGTTCTTTAGCCATCTTTTGAGTTCCAAGAGCTAGTACAATTGTTACTATTGAACTTAAGGCTTCTGGAATAGCAGCAACAGCTAATGCAACAGCAAACATAAGAGAATCTAAAATAGTAGTTCCTCTGTAAAGGCTAAGAGCAAATACTACAACGCAAACAACCATTATACCAAAAGCAAGTTTTTTACTAAAATCATCTAAACTAACTTGAAGTGGTGTTTCTTTTTCTTGAGTTTCTTCCATTAAGTGAGCAATTTTACCTATTTCAGTATTCATTCCTGTAGCAGTAATTACTACTAAAGCTCTACCATAAGTAACTAGTGAGCCGGAAAATACCATATTTTTTTGATCACCAAGAGCAATGTCTTCTTTTTCTATAACATCAACAAATTTATCTACACTTTCAGATTCTCCTGTAAGAGAACTTTCATTTACTTGAAGTGAAAAGTTTTCAATTATTCTACCATCGGCAGAAATCATATCTCCAGCTTCTAGAATTAAAATATCTCCAGGTACCAATTCTTTAGAAGGTATTTCTATTTTTTTACCATTTCTATATACTTTAGCAGAAGGAGATGATAAAGCCTTTAAGCTATCTAGTGATTGTTCTGCTTTAAAATGCTGAATTGTTCCAAGAATTGAATTAAGGATAATTACTGCAAAAATAACAAGTGTACTTTCTAAGCTACCTGTAATTGCTGATATAATAGCAGCAGCAATCAATATTAAGACTAATAAATCCTTAAATTGACTAAGGAAAACTTGTAATACAGTTTGCCTCTTTTTTTCTGTTAATTGATTAAGTCCAAATTTTTCAGTATTAGAACTTACTTGCTTGTCCTCTAATCCACTTTTAGAAACATTAAATTCCTTTAATACTTCTTCATAGGACATTGAAAAATACTTTTTCATTAATAATTCCTCCAAACATTAGAATAAATTTTGTCAAATTCATTGGTCTACAGAATGAACTTTTTTAGATTTATCTGTGAATATACCAAAGCTATATAAAAAAGAGACTCTTAATACAATTTTCGTTTTGTGAAAAACTGTATTAAAAGTCTCGTAACCAATTTGGTATATAACACCAGGTCTAAAGACCGCGAATGTTGATGCTATATTTTCTACTACTCCCTCTTAATGGAATATTTAATTGATAATCCAATTTTATTATTAATTAAAAAAAATGTCAATATATAAATTTTATGAATTTTATAAATTTTATCATTAGTATAAGAATACTTTTTAATGTAATATGTTCCCTGAATTAAGTTACTTTAATTATAATTACAATGAATTTAATAGCTCAACTCTTTAAGGAGCCTATGAGATCCTCAGCCAAAGATAGACTTATAAATTTTCACAAAAAATTATACATAGCATAAGATATATCAAAGTATTTACGTGGAGTTGAAAATTATTGATATACGGGCTAATATTAGCAGGAGGAAAAGGGACCAGGCTTTATCCTTTATCTAGATCAGCAAGGCCTAAACAATTTTTAAAAGTTATTAATGATAAAAGCTTTCTACAAAATACAGTAGATAGAGTAGCACCATTAATAAACAAGGAAAATATTTATATTGTTACTAACAAAGATTATGAGGATAAGGTAAAAGTAGAATTAGATAATATTAATTCAAACAATATTTTCACAGAGCCAATGAATAAGGAAACTGCAACGTGTATAGGACTATCTGCTGTAAAACTATTAAAAAAAGATAATGATGCTATTATGGTTGTCTTACCTTCGGACCACCATATAGAAAATGAAAAATTGTATATTGAGACATTATCACAAGCTGTTGAAATAGCTAACAAGAAAAGAGGGATAGTAACTTTAGGTATTACCCCTTCAAGAGCAGAAACAGGCTATGGATATATTGAAATGGGACAAAGAGCCATAGCTGAAATACCTACTTTTAAAGTAGAAAGATTTACAGAAAAGCCTAACTTAGAAGTGGCTAAAGATTTCTTACTAAAGGGTAGCTATTTATGGAATTCTGGAATGTTTATATTTAGGGCAGATGTAATACTAAGAGAAATAGAAAAATATCTTCCTAAATTATATAAGTCATTAATGGAAATATATAAGCATTTAGGTGAAGAAAATGAAGAAGAAGTTATTGCTGAGCAATACTCATTGATAGATGGTATATCTATAGATTTTGGCGTAATGCAAAAAACAAGAAAAGCCTATGTTATAAAAAGTGATTTTATATGGGATGATATAGGAAGCTTTTCGGCTTTAAGTAGATATTTAGAAGAAGATAAAAATAATAAAAGAAGTAATAATGTATATCTTCAAGATAGTGAAAATTGTGCAGTTTTTGGAGAGAAAAACCTAATTATTGGTTTTGGTCTAAAAGATCTAATTGTAGTAGATGGTGGAGATGTTATTTTGATTATGGATAAGAATAAAGAACAAGAAATAAAGCATTTACTAAATGATATATGCAATGAACGAAGGTATGGAGAATTTATGTAAATAAAATCATTATAGATAATAATGGTTTGTAAAAATTAAGGCTATGATTTAAGTATTTACTTAAGTTATAGCCTTAATTTAATTTGCATATAAAGTTTAAAAAGAAGTAAGTTTTGGTATAATGAAGATAAGTGTGTTTATGGAGGTTCGAATATTTTATTTTTTTATGGATTATATATGCAAAAAAGAGGTGAAGATATGGAGTTTAATATTTATTCATTGGTAGAAAATGATGAAGTAGAGTGCAAAGAAGCTTTAGGAGGGTTACCTAAAGATTTATGGGAGACTTATTCAGCATTTGCAAATACAAATGGAGGAACATTGTTCTTGGGGATAAAAGAGAAATGTGGAAGGTTCTTCATTACTGGAGTTAATAACGAAGAAAATATAATTAAAGATTTATGGGACAACTTAAATAATCCTAAAAAAGTAAGTGCAAATATATTAAATAATAATTCTATAGAAGTACTTGATATAGAAGGTACTAAAGTTATAAAAATAGTTATACCTAAGGCTGATAGAAAATCTAGACCAGTATATATAGGGGAAAATCCATTTAATGAAAGCAAACATTTAGGTACATTTAGAAGAAACTACTCTGGTGATTATAAGTGTTCAAAAGAAGTAATAAAAAGAATGCTTGCAGATCAGCTAGATGAGTCACAAGATAGTTTAATATTAGAAGGTTTTGATATGAATGATTTAAGTAAAGACACTATAAATAGCTTTAGGAATAGATTACGAGCTATAAAACCAAATCATCCATGGATAGCCCTTGATGATAAGGCATTTTTATATAAACTAGGTGCTTATGATAAGGATAGAAAGAATGGTAAAGAAGGAATAACTGCAGCAGGACTTTTGATGTTTGGAGAAGATAGAGCTATAACAGATGAATTTCCTAAATATTTTTTAGATTATAGAGAAAAGTTATCAGAAGAAGTAAGATGGGATTACAGAGTTATATCATCAGATGGAACCTGGAGTGGGAATATATTTGACTTTTATTTTAAGATTATAAATAAAATAACTGATAATTTAAATGTACCATTTAGAACTGTTAATGGAATAAGACAAGAAGATACAAGAGTACATGAGGCTGTAAGAGAAGCAGTTGCAAATGCACTTATCCATGCAGATTATAGACTTTCAAGAGGAATAGTTATTGAAAAAGGAAAGACATATTTTAAATTTAGCAATCCAGGTAATTTAAGAATAACAAGAGAAGAAGCACTAAAGGGTGGAATAAGTGATCCAAGAAACGAAAACATATTTAAGATGTTTAATTTGTTAGGAATTGGAGAACGTGCAGGTTCAGGTCTTGAAAATATACAATTAGCATGGAAAGAACAAGAGTGGTTAGCACCAGATTTAGAAGAATTGTATGATCCAGATAGAATAGTGCTAACATTAAGAACAACTTCAATGTTACCAGAAAAAAGCATAGCTTTACTTAAATCAGTATTAAAGAATAAGTATAATGAATTAAGTAAAGAAGAGGTTATGGCATTAGTAGCAGCTGATCAAGAGGGATATGTTACTAATAATAGGCTTCAACAATTACTTGATACTCATTCAATAAATAGTAGTAAAATACTAGCATCTTTAATTGATAGAGGTTATTTAGAGTCTGATGGAGTAGGTAGGGGAACTAAATATTATTTAACTGATATATTCAAGAATGAGAATATTAAAATTAATAATGATCTTGAAGATAAGTGTGATGATTTAGATTTTGATGAAAAAAGAGTTTTAGAGTATATATTAAAAAATGAATATATAACTACTAAATTATGCACTGAAATATTAGGAGTTGGAAAGACGAAAAGCAAAAAAATATTTAATAGATTAATAGATTTAGGGAAAATAAAGAGAGTTGGAACAGGTTCAAAAATTAATTATGTAATATCGAATAATAAATAAAATGTATCGGTCGCGACCGGTCGCGACTGGCTGCGACTGATAAAATCTATAAAGAATATGTATAATAATAGTTTGCAAAAATTGTATTTTAGTATGATAAAATATATAAGGATATATATTTTAAGATTAATGAAGAAATTAATATATAAATATAGTTTAGATTAAGAAAAGAAGAAACGGAGTGTATTTATGGCTAAACTTACATTACAAGAATTAGAATCAACTCTTTGGCAATGTGCAGATATTTTAAGAGGAGAATTAACTGGTGCAGAATATAAAGATTATATATTCGGTATGCTATTTTTAAAAAGAATAAATGATGAATTTGATGAAGAAAGAGAAGCTAGAAAACAAGAATTTACAGAAGATGGTTTGGATGAAGACGAAATACAAGAACTTTTAGAAGATTCATCTATTTATGAAAGCTTCTTTGTTCCAGAACAAGCAAGATGGGCAAAACTTAAGGATTTAACATTAAATATAGGACCAGAATTAGATAAAGCTTTTAAAGCTATTGAAGATGAACCAAAGAATTCAGAGCTTATTGGAGTATTAAGTACAACTAACTACAATGATAAGGAAAAGGTACCAGATAAGAAGTTATCTCAACTTTTAATACTATTTAGTACAATAAATTTAGCAAATTCAAATTTAGAATCAGATGACATGCTTGGAGATGCTTATCAATATTTAATTAAACAATTTGCAGACCAAGGTGGTAAAAAAGGTGGAGAATTCTATACTCCAACAGAAGTAGTTAAGGTATTAGTTGAGATATTAAAACCAGAAGAAGGAGATAGAATCTATGACCCTACTTGTGGTTCAGGTGGTATGTTAATTCAAAGTATAGATTATGTTAAAAAACATGGAGGAAATTCAAAGAACTTAAGTCTTTTTGGTCAAGAAATAAACCTTTCTACATGGGCAATATGCAAAATGAATATGTTATTCCATGGAGCTAAAGGTGCAGATATACAAAAAGGTGATACTATAAGAGAACCTAAACATACAGAAGGTGGAGCTTTAAAGGTTTTTGATAAAGTACTTGCAAATCCACCATTTTCATTAAAAAACTGGGGAGTTGAAGAAGCTCAAAGTGATGCTTTCCACAGATTTAATTATGGTATTCCACCAAAATCTTATGGAGATTTAGCTTTTGTTGAGCATATGTTATCAAGTTTAAATATGAAAGGTAAGATGGCATCTGTAGTACCACATGGAGTATTATTTAGAGGCTCATCTGAAGGAAAAATTAGAGCTGGATTTATTAATGATGATTTAATAGAAGCAGTAATAGGAATACCACAAAATATATTCTACGGAACAGGAATTCCAGCAGCAATAATTGTTTTAAATAAAGCTAAACCAGAAGAAAGAAAAGAAAAAATTCTATTTATAGACGGAAGCAATGACTTTGTTAAAGATGGAAATAAAAATAAACTTAGAGATGAAGATATAGAAAAAATAGTAGCAGCTTTCGATGCTTTTGAAGATGTAGAAAAGTATGCAACTGTTGTGGATATTGAAACAATTAAAGAGAATGATTGCAATTTAAACATAAGTAGATATGTTGATACTACTGAAGAAGAAGAGCAAGTTAATATTCAAAAGGTATTAGGAGAAATTGCGGAACTTGAAAAGAAGGAAACGGAAACTAAGGAAAAGCTTAATGGCTATTTAAAAGAACTAGGTTTTGATGTACTGTAAGGTGGTGATTTAGTGAATAAAATTAGAGATGGATATAAGATGACAGAGCTTGGAGAAATACCAAGTGAGTGGAAAGTAAAGACTATAGATGATATTTGTTATTTAAATCCAGATACACTTAGTAATAAAACAAAAGAAAATTTGTTAATAGAGTATATAGATATTGAAAGTGTAACACCTAGAAAAATAAATGGAACTAAGATATTTGAATTTAAGGATGCTCCAAGCAGGGCAAGACGTGTTGTAAAGAAAAATGATATTATTATGTCTACTGTAAGACCATATCTAAAAGCATTTGCGAAGATAAATATAGATAGAGAGAATTTGGTTTGTTCTACTGGATTTGCAGTGTTAAGAGTTAAGGAAAATGTAAATCATGAGTTTGTATTTCAAACAATTTTAAGTGATTATTATATTCAGCAATTAAGCAATAAAATGGTAGGCTCAAATTATCCAGCAGTAAATACTAGTGATGTAAAGGAATCATTTATTATTTTACCACCAATAGAAGAACAAGAGAAAATAGCTTCAATCCTTTCAACTGTAGATGAGCAAATAGATAATGTTGATGGACTTATTGAAAAAAATAAAGAACTTAAAAAGGGATTAATGCAGCAACTTTTGACTAAAGGGATTGGGCATACGAAGTTTAAAAAGACTGAGGTTGGAGAGATTCCTGAACATTGGGAAGTGAAGAAACTGAAAGATTTAGGTAATAGTATAATTGGATTAACATACTCACCAGATGATTTGGTAGAAGCGGGTGAAGGAACATTAGTATTGAGGTCATCAAACATTAAAAATAGTAGAATAGTATTTGATGATAATAAATATGTAAAGACAAATATCCAAGATAAGTTAATAGTAAAAGAAGATGATATATTAATTTGCTCAAGGAATGGTAGCAAAGACTTAATAGGTAAATGTGCATTAATAGATAAAAAGACTGAGGGAAGTTCTTTCGGAGCATTTATGACAATATATAGGAGTGATTATAATAAATATTTATTTAACGTATTTACTTCTTATATGTTTAAGAGACAAATATATAATAATTTAGGTGCAACAATTAATCAGATTACAACTGATAATTTGAATAACTTTAAGGTTATTTTGCCACCAATAAATGAACAAGAAGAAATAGCATCAATATTATTAAAGGTTGATGAAAAAATAGATGAGTATGTAAATAAGAAAGAAAAGTTAGAAGAACTTAAAAAAGGATTAATGCAACAATTGTTAACTGGAAACATAAGAGTTTATTAAAAACATAAATTCTTATAACAAATAGGGAGGAAGAGGTTATGAGTGTCACCCAAAAAGCATTTATCACTAAATATGTAAAGGCTTTAAGAGAAGGAAATGCAGCAATATTTGCAGGAGCAGGACTTTCTGCAGGAGCAGGGTATGTTGATTGGAAAAACTTATTGAAGGATTTAGCAGAGGAGATAGAACTAGATATAAATAAAGAGGAGCATGACTTAGTCGGGGTTGCACAGTATTATTGTAATGAAAGGAATGGTAGAGGGGTAATAAATCAAATAATAATAGACGAATTTAAAACTAATGCTGAAATAACTGAAAACCATAGAATATTATCTAGATTACCTATACAAACATTTTGGACAACAAATTATGATACTTTGATAGAAGACTCCTTAAGAGAAGTTAATAAAATAGTAGATATTAAGATTGATGAAGCTAATTTAGCGATAACTTTACCCAATAGAGATGCTATAGTTTTTAAGATGCATGGTGATGTATCTCAAGTACAAAATGCAGTAATAACAAGAGATGATTATGAAAGATACTCTGAATCGCATTTACTATTTACTACAGCACTTAAAGGGGATTTAGTATCAAAAACATTTTTATTTGTTGGGTTTAGTTTTAATGACCCAAATTTGAATTATATATTAAGCAGAGTTAGGATTGGATTGGAGGGAAATCAAAGACCACATTATTGTATATTGAAAAAAGTATCAAGGGAAGAGTTTGATACTGAAGATGATTATATCCATGCTGAAGCAAAACAATTACTTCAAGTAAATGATTTAAAAAGATATTCAATAAATACTATATTTGTAGAAAATTATAGTGAAATTACAGAGATATTAAGAGAAATAGAATTAGAATTTAAGAAAATGAATGTATTTATTTCAGGGAGCGCAGTTGAGTATGGAAATTTTACGGAGAATGAAGCAGGAGAATTTTTACATGATTTAAGTTGTGAATTAGTAAAAAGTGGGTATAAAGTAATTTCTGCGTTTGGGATTGGTGTAGGAGATTATATTATCAACGGGGCTTTACAATATGAGCAAAATAGGAAAAATAATAATATTAATGATATTCTTTTTTTAAAACCATTCCCTCAAAAGGCGAGTGGAGGTTTTTCATTACCAATTTTGTGGGATAGGTATAGGAGAGATATGATATCTAATGCAGGAATAGCTATATTTGTTTTTGGAAATAAACGTAATGCTGATGATAAAATAATAAATGCTAGTGGATTACAAAATGAATTTAATATTGCAAAAGAAAGTGGTCTTAAAATAATACCAATTGCTATTACAGAATATCAAACAAGGATAATATATAATGAATTAATGAATAATTTTGAGCAATATTATCCAGGGAGAGAAGATATGAAGTTGTTATTTGAAGAATTATCAAAATTAGAAAATAAGGATAATTTATTAAAAATAATATTTAATATTATTTCAAAACTTTAATTAAGGTATATAAGGAGGCGAAAATGGGGAGAAAAATATTTATATCATACAAGTATGGGGATACTGATGTTAAGAATATAAGAAATGATTGGGAGGCTTGCAAAGTAAGAGATTATGTAACTAAAATAGAGGAAGAGTTAGGAGATAAGGAACATATCTATAAGGGAGAATCTGATGGTGAAGATTTATCTTATTTAAGTGAAGATGCAATTTGGGATAAATTAAAAGATAGAATTTATGACAGTAGTTTAACAATTATAATGATATCTAAAAATATGAAAGATTTATTTAAGTTAGAAAAGAATCAATGGATAGCTAGAGAGGTATCATATTCATTAAAAGCGATGAAAAGAAAAAATAAAAATGGAGATAGTGTAACTAGTAAGGAGAACGCATTGCTGGCTATAGTTATTCCAGATAGATATGATTCCTACGAGTATTTTTTAGAAGATAAAAAATGCTGTTCAACAGGATGTAGACTTAATAAGACAAATGAATTATTTCAAATTATTAGAGACAATATGTTTAATATAAAGAATCCTAATTCGACTACTTGTGATACTGGAAGTACAATATATTATGAAAATCCAAGCTATGTAACAGTGGTAAAGTGGTGTGATTTTATAGAGAATATGGATAAATATATAGACAAGTCATATGATATTCGTGAAAAAATAGGTGACTATAATATTTGTAAGGATATTAAATAATATTATATGCTAAATTTATTTCTTAAGTACAGAGATATTAATAAAAAGTCCATAGAGGAATCTATGGCTTTTTTATTTACAAAATAAGGTTAATATTTGTAAAATAGTATATAATTAAATTAAGATTAGTAGAGTTTAGGGGGATTTAAATGCCGTACTTAGGAAACGAAGAAACCTTAGTAGAATTACCAGCAATTGAATATTTAGAGAAGAAGTTAGATTACAATTTTATTCATGGAAAAGAATTAACTGCTGAAAGTGGAGCTAGAGATTCTTTAGCTGATGTTGTATTAGTAGATAGATTAAGAACATCATTAAAAAAGCTTAATCCTTGGATGAATGAAGGTAATTTAGATAGAGCTATAAGATATATTAGTAGAGCTGATAGTTTAGGAACAGGTTTATTAGAGATAAACGAAAAGATTTATGAAACTCTTGTAGATTTAAATTTTACAGTTGAACAAGATTTGCATGGTGATGGTCAAAAAAAGAATCATACTGTTCATTTTATAGATTGGGAAAATGCTGATAATAATGACTTTTTAGTAGTTCGTCAATTTGAAGTTCAAACTTTAAGTGGAAAGTCTATTTTCCCTGACATAGTTATTTTTATAAATGGTATTCCTGTAGTAGTTTTAGAAGCTAAATCCCCTTTCTTAGAAAAAGGAAACAATGAGAGTATTGGAAAAAAACAAGCCTTTGAGCAATTAAGAAGATATATGAATATTAGAGATGAATCCTTAGGGGAAGGAGCTCCAAGGTTATTTTATAGCAACTTCTTTACTGGAATTTTAAATAGATACAATGCTTATGTTGGAACAATAAGCTCAAAATATAATCATTATTTACAATGGAAGGATCCATATCCATTTAAGAAAGAAGAAATAGAAAATTATAAGGATTGTGGACAAAATATTTTTATTCAAGGATTTTTGGAAAAGAAAAATTTACTTGATTTAATGAGAAACTTTATTGTTTTTGAAGCTGATAATGGTACCGTCATTAAAAAAGTTTGTAGATATCAGCAATTTAGAGCAGTTAATAAAGCTATAGAGAGAATTGTTACTGGAAAAGATAAGCTTTCAAGAGGTGGAGTTGTTTGGCATACTCAAGGTTCAGGTAAATCATTAACTATGGTTTTCCTAGCTAGAAAAATCAAACGAACCAAGGGATTAATGGATTCTACTGTAGTTGTAGTTACAGATAGAATAGACCTTGATAAGCAGATATTTGGAACCTTTAATAGAACGTTATCCAAGATTACAACGACAGTTAGAGCAGATAATATTGAGTATATGAAAAGTTTATTATCTAACCCACAGCCACAAATAATAATGACAACTATTCAAAAATTCCAAAATGAAACTGAAGAGAAATCTGTAGTATTTGATGGTAAAAAAACTATTCAAAAATATGCTGTTGAATATCCTGTTTTAAGTACAAAACAAAATATTATTGTTTTGGCAGATGAGGCTCATAGGAGTCAGTACAAAGATACAGCTTCAAATATGAGAGTGGCATTGCCTAATGCTGTCTTTATTGGATTTACAGGAACTCCAATAGATAAAGAAGATAAGTCAACACCAAGAACTTTTGGTGGGTATATAGATAAATATTCTATTAAAGAAGCAGTTGATGATGGTGCTACAGTAAGGATTGTATATGAAGGGAGAAGACCAGATTTACAGATAGTTGGTGAATCCTTAGAAGATTTATTTGATGAAGCCTTCGCAGATAGAAGTAATGATGAAAAAGCAGCTATAAAGCAAAAATATGCTACTAAAAGAGCTATTGTAGAATCAGAAGAAAGAATAAATGATATAGTAGTAGATTTACTACATCATTACAAAGAGCAAATACTACCTAATGGATTTAAGGCTCAAATAGTATGCGTATCAAGAGAGGCTTGTGTTAAGTATTATAATGCTTTAAATAAGCATATGAAAAATATATTAGGGGAAGGCTTTGAAGCTAAGGTAATATTCTCAGGTAATAATAATGACCTACCACATTTAAAGAAGCACTTTATTACAAAATCAGAACAAGATGCAATAATAAATAGATTTAAGCAACCTATAGACAAAGGTAAATTAAGCTTTCTAATAGTTAAGGATATGTTATTAACAGGCTTTGATGCTCCTATTGAACAAGTTATGTATCTTGATAGACCACTTAAGGAACATACACTATTACAAGCAATAGCAAGAGTTAACAGAACCTATACTAAAGAAGTAGAAAGAACACTAGAGACTAGTATAGTAGTAAGAGAAAGTATAACAAAACAATGTGGATATGTAGTTGATTACTATGGAATATCAAATTACCTTGAAGAAGCACTAGCTATATTTGATAAAACTGACTTAGGTAAGCCTATGGATTCATTAGATGATTTATATAATGAGATGCTATCTTATAGAGAAGCTATAATGAGCATGTTTAGAGGTATAAACAAAAATAACTTAGATGAGCTAGTTAATAAAATTGAGCCAGAGGATAAAAGAGCAGAATTTGAGCTTATGTATAAAAAGTTTTCTGGAGCATTAGAAAGTTTATTACCTAGACATGTAGATACAGATATATTAAATGATTTAAAGTGGATTTCATATATTAGAGCAGCTGCGAAAGCTAAATTTAATCCAAGTGATTCAATAGATATTTCTGATTGTGGAGAAAAAGTTAGAGAAATAATAGAAAGTCATTTGAAGTCCTTAGGAGTTCAATCATGGATTAGACCAATAACTTTATTTGAAAATGATTTTAAAGCTAAGATTAGTACACTTAAGTCAGATGAAGCTAAAGCATCAGCCATGGAACATGCTATAAAGCATACTATAAATATTAAAATGAAGGAAAATCCAGCTTATTATGAGTCATTACTAGAAAGACTTCAGAAGATACTAGATGAAACTAAAATTAATTGGATTGAAAGAAAGAAAAGACTGGAAGAATTTATAAATAATGATGTGGAGCAAGGAGCAACAGATGAAGCTAGCAGTTTAGGACTTGATGAGAAAGAATTTGCTTTCTTTAAAGTAGTAAAAAAGTATCTAGATGAAGATAGTGATGGAGAAGTAGATTTTGTTGTTAATGAAGATGGAGAAGCTTATGTAAGTGATGAAACTATAGAATTATCCAAAGAAATAGCTAGAGATGTTAAGAATGTAGTTAAGGATAATTATATGATAGATTGGGTTACTAACCAAACTAAAACTAATGATATCCAAAGAGCAATAAAGCTTATGCTAATTAGAAAGTATTCTAAGAAATTACCTAAGAGTGTTAGAGAAAGAATTATGGAGCCATTGCTTAATTTGGCTAAGATACACTTTGATATATTATCATAATTACTAACATAAAAATTGTTTCGTGAAAGAAGGTTTCTATAATATGATATCAAAAGAAATTATAAAAATAAAATATAATATTTCTTTAAATCATTATCTAGCTAGTATTTTAAAAAAAGAAATTGAATTTTTAGATGGAACCAGAAAAAAATATTTAACAAGACTTAAAGATATAGTAATAACTAAGAAGTACACAAGTCATTGTTTTTGTTGTGATGAAGATATAGATTCAGAAGTTGATGAATTCTGTGTTGTATGTGGTTGGTTTAAATGTAGTTGGTTAGAAAGATGTGGGTGTGACTATACGCCACTTAGAGTTAATAAAAGATACAAGAATATTTTATTAAATAATAATGAAGCCAAAATACTAAAAGAAAAAATTGAAGAAATTAATGTGAATAGAAGCCTTTCTAATGAGCAATGCAATAAGATGAAAAATGACAATGATTTTTATAATAAAAAGCTAAATCAATTTGTTAAACTTGGAGTAAAAGATGAAATATAAAGTGCAATACGGAACTAAAGAATTAGAATTTAAAATTGAATTTAGAAATAGAGATACAATGAGTATTTCGGTAGAGCCACCTAATAATATTTTAGTTGTGGCTCCTACTGGAACTCCAGAAGAAAATATTAAAGAGATAGTAAAATCAAGGGGTAAATGGATAGTTCAGAAGCTTTTTGAGTTTAGGAATATAGAAGCTAAAAAAGTTAATAGAGAATTTGTAAATGGAGAGTCTTTTATGTACTTAGGAAGAAATTACTCTCTGCAAATACATATAGATAAAGCTTTACAGAATAACTCAAAAGTTAAACTTTTTAGAGGCAAGTTCCATGTTTATGTTAAAGAGAAAAATGAGGAGATTATCAAAGAAGCTATGGAAGCTTGGTATAGAGAAAAAACTGAAGAACAGGTCAGGAAAAGAATTAAATACTATAAGAAGTTTTTTGAAAAGAAACCAAGTGATATTAAGGTTAAGGAGCAGAAGAAAAGATGGGCTAGCTGTACATCAAAGAATGAACTTTTATTCAATTGGAGATGTGGAATGGCAAAGGCTACTGCTTTAGATTATATTGTGGTACATGAGATGTGCCATATGTATTATAAGAATCACTCACAGGAGTTTTGGGATTTAGTAGCTTCTGTCATGAGTGATTATGAAAGTAGAAAAGAATGGCTTAGGGATTATGGTATAAGAATGGATTTGTAATATATTTATTACAAAATATACAATGGCAGAAGATTAAATATTAAAATAAAAGATAATAATTTTAAATAGATAATTTATAAGGAGGTATATGGGAATGTATGAGTATGAACTTTATGAATTAATAGAAAAGGCAAATAAAGCAATGATAAAAAGAGGATTGTGGATAGGAGGTTTATTAATTTTATCTGTGGTGACATATGGAGCTACCCAATCAAATATTGCAGATGCTGCTGTTTATTATATGGCAGGATATAAAAATGTTACTTACGATGATTATTCAAAAATTACAATTGGGTGTATTATATACGCAATATATCATGCTTATAAGTTTTTAAGAATTTGGTTAGTTAGGATTAACACTAAAAAGTTGTTAAAAGACATTTAATATAAATAGA
>NZ_JBNPON010000048.1:0-29503 GCF_050315195.1 Clostridium sp. SGI.024
CGCATTCGCTCGCTGAGTAAGTTCGCCTTGCCAAATCATAGATTTGGAGGCTTACTTATGGTACGGTTCTCCGTTACACCTCCAAAGGAGCACGTTTTACTTTAATTGTTCTAAAGCCTTATATTTTTTAAGCTCTTTCATAAGTTCTTTCTCTATTTCTTTATCTAAATATCTCCTTGGAATTATATGAGCTACAAATCCACTTATATATAAGGATCATATCTTCGTAAACTTTTACATCTTTTATACTTTCTAACGATACTGTTTCTGATATAGAATCCCCTTTTACTACTATTGTCCCATCAATAATTTCTAAAGTCTTACTTCCAAATATTGATGAATTATCTCCTTAACTTATGAGTTTATCAGTTTCTTTAGCTACTAATTTTTTGTATTGCTTAGGATATGTTAAAATCCAAATGACTAAAAAAACTATCGCTACTATAATCCAATATATACTCGGTTGATTAAATATCCCCGTTCCTGTAAAGTAGATTGGTATAGAAAGTATTATGGGTACAGCATATCTAAGTATGTTAAATGTACTTTTCTGTGATTTCGAGTTTTCTAAATGATGTAAATTGAAGCTTATATAGTCATCTTTTGTTATTTTAAAGTCGATTTTCATTTGTGCCGTCCCCTTATTATTAAAAACTTTATTTACATTATATTACAAATTTCAAGCACTTACAATTAAGCATAGTAACATGAAAAAAGGAAGGGTCTTCATCTTCTTCAGACGACCCTTCCTTTACTTTTAGGCTTTGAATGTCTTATATTTAAATCCTACATATAAAAATTTAACTTATCTATTTAAATTTAATCTCTAATTGCGTTTAGTTTATGAAGCAAATACTCTTTTTTATTCAATGGATCATACGTTGTTTTTTTGCGTGCTTTTGAAAATTCAGCTGAAGCTTCCTTATACCCATAAAATTTTGTCACAAACATTCCTCTACCTTCTGTATATGAAGCTATTTTCATTTTATATTCTTTTGAATTTTCTACTGGAATTAATCCCTTTATTGAGAATTCATCCCCTATAACAATAGGATTATCAAAGGTTGCCCTCATAGTTTCTAAATCCCATACCGCTTTGCTTAAAGCATTTTGAGGAATCTTTAACTCAAACTCATGTAATGGCTCTAATAAAACAGTTTGTGCTTTATATAATGCTTCCATGAATACCATAGGTGTCACATTTCTAAAATCTGCTGGAGTGCTGGCTGGACTAAAAAATTCACCACAGCTAAGAGTGACTTTTACATCTGTAACCTCCCATCCAAATAATCCTTGTTTACTTGTCTTAATAACTGCTTCTTCAATTGCATTTTGAAAAGATTTTGGCAATGACCCTACTGAAACATTAGAAATATACCTAAGACCTTCGCCTCTCCCTGCTGGTTCTATTTCTAAGCCTACTGTCGCCCAAAATGGATTTAAGTCTTCCTGCATATGCATTATTGACGCTCCAAAACCTTTAGGTGTTTCCTTATAGATAGTCTCAATATTCGAAAACTCTACTTTTATTCCATATAAATCATCTAACATGGAACTTAGTATTTCCATTTGAACTTCACCGAATAAGTTGACATAAATTTCTTTATCTATGTCATTCATCTCTAATTCTAGTAGTGGATCTTCCTCTGCAAGTAATGTTAATGCTTTAAATAGCTCTGGATTTTTTTCTTTATCAATTGCAGAAATTGTTGTTTTTAATGCTGGTTTAGCTATAGATATATTTTTAATTTTATCATTTGAAATTCCAATAACATCTCCCACTTGGAAACTTGTAAGTCCATATAAAATACCTATATCCCCTGCTTCTATCCTCTGTGCTTCAACAACTCCCCCATTTTCTAACCTATTAATTTTCTTTACTTTTTCTGCTATCTCCTTATTAGGTACTTGAATTTTATCTCTTACAGATATTTTTCCTCCAAATAATCTTACATAAACCTTCTTTTCATTTTTACTTGTTCTTTCGATTTTAAATACTACTCCAGATAAATCACTTTCACAATCATCACCTGCAAATGGAAAATAACTACAAATTCCATCTAATAAGTCTTCAACTCCAAGTCCAATTGCTGCCGCACCACAAAATACTGGATATAGACTTCCTTCACTTGCATATAATGAAAGCTTTTCTTGTATTTCTTCTTTATCAGGTTCTATTCCACCAATATATCTTTCTAAAAATGCTTCGTCTAAGTCTGATAAAACATCAATAGCATCATCATTTATCATGCATGTATCAAATAGTTTTTTTATATAAACAGCTTTGCTTCCTACATCATATACTTCTTGTAATCTAACTACTTTATTGGACATATTCTTCTTTATATCTTCAAATACTTTATTGAAATTTGCCCCAATTCTATCTAGCTTATTTACAAAAATTATTGTTGGAATGTTTAACTCCTTTAATGTCTCAAATAATATTCTTGTTTGTGACTGAATACCCTCTACTCCTGATATAACTAGTATCGCTCCATCTAAAACACTTAATGAACGTTCAACTTCCGAAATAAAATCCACATGTCCTGGAGTATCAACAATATTAACCTTGACATTATTCCAATTAAAAGATATGGTTGATGATTTAATGGTAATCCCTCTCTTACGCTCAAGCTCCATAGAATCCGTCTGTGTATTGCCTAAATCAACTCTTCCAACTGATTTTATAGCTCCACTATAATATAATAAGTTTTCTGTTATAGTTGTTTTTCCTGCATCCACGTGTGCTACGATTCCTATATTAATTATTTTCTTCATAATCAATACCTCCAACTCTATCAACCACCTTTTTATCCATTATCATAGCAACAATATATAACACTAATACCGGTGTTACTAATAACGAAGTACATGCTATACCCATACTCACTGAAATATTTGTAGCTATGATTCCTATAATTGGTCCACCTAAAATTTGACCTAAGGAATTTATTTGTCCATTTATAGAAAGTACAGTAGATCTGGCCTTGTCATCTATATGTCCATTAAGCCATGCACTAAATATAGGTTCATTTATAGTTCTAAAGGTACTTGTCGCTAAATAAGCTATTAGCATTAAGTTAAATCTTTTTGTAATAGCAAATATGAACATAAATGATATATAAAATATATTTATACATAATAACAGCTTTCCATTTTTATTCTTATCATCATCCTTAAGCTTCTTTTCCATAAAATGCATTACTATAGCACTCAATATCATTCCTGCAATTCCAAAAATTCCGAACCAAGTCACTGGTTTAAGGTTTCCAAGTTTAGGAAGCATAGTATCTTGTAAAAAATGCATATTAGAAAGTCTATCATAACCTTCACTGGATAATCCATAAAATAAAGTTACTGAAAGCAAAATTATAATTATAGGTTTATTTTTTATAAATTTAAGACCAGATTTAAAGGTATATCCCATCTTTTTAAAAGTATTTAAATCCTCTGGAGCAGATGATTTAAAATTATTTTCTGGCATATATAACCATAAAAATAATGCAAGAATTATAAATAAGACTCCACTAACTATAATAGGTAGTCTTACAGATAAATTAGCTATTACAGTGCTTAGTACTATTCCAATAACCGATCCTATCTGTCCTGCTTGTGCTCCCTTTATATAAATTTTATCCAAATCTTTATCTTTCTCTTCTTCCGCAATCCAAGCTTCAACAGATCCACTAATAAAAGTAGAACCTAATCCCCATACAATCTGTGCTACAAGTACGAAAACGAAACTAGAAATAGAAACTTCTAAAATAAATCCCACTCCTGTTAAAACTACACCAATAACAATAGATAGTTTACGACTGTACACATCTGCAACTATTCCTGTAGGAATTTCAAATATAAAGCATGCTACTTCTAAAGTAGTTCCAACAAGTATAAGCTGAAGTGGATTTAAATGCACCGTTTCAATGTGATACACTATCATAACTGTAGCTACTAGTGAAAAACACATTGCTGTAATAGCTGAAAATAATAAATAAGTTTTATATGCTGAAAGTTTATTAACCATTAATAATCACCATCCTAGTATTTTTAAAAAAATTTATTTGTTTTTCATAATCTTCATATTTAAATATATAAATCATCAAAATAATCTCCTTAAATAAAAAAAGCTGTAAGTGAACATAATTCACTTACAGCCTCATAATTATATAACCTAAATATAAACATGAAATATACAACTTTAATTTATATAACTTATGATTAAGCTATGCAAATTAAAGTCTTATATCATATCTATAAATATAGTAAAAATAGGCATAAAAATACCGTGTTTAGAACACAGTTTTCCTATTCTTCAAATAAAGATGTAATATGCTCATTATAATACTGATTATTTTTAGAGTACACAAATAGACATGGTAATATCAATATTATTAATAATTGTTTCTACCACAAATAAACCTTGAGTTATCCAAGATTTTTTTCATATACTTTTTAAAATAATCCTTATTCAGTTAGTTTAGTTAAAAACTACCTCTTTGCGCATATTTACATCTCCTTTACATTTATATTTTTCATGTTTATATTTTAGTATAATTACATTATATATAAACTTTTATTTTTTTCAATACTTTTATATTCATATTTATCCAAATTCAATTGAAACTTTATTACTTCAAATAACTTATATACACAAAAGAATAACTACTAACTTTAACCTAAATCTGAAATGAATATAAAAAATATATTTGTGGAATGTTTTACAATTTCTTTCAATACTATAGATTAGAAAAAACAAATTCTAATTTGCTGAAATAGGTGAAAAACGAAGAACCTATGAATAAAACTACAATAACCTACAAAAATTCAAATTTTAGATTTTTGTGAGTTTCATTGCAGAATTAAAGCAGACCTACCTTTCATTTATATATCCAATTTTGGTAAAGTTCGCACTTACTTGTGATACGGTTCTCCGTATCGGTACTAAGTGAGGTTTTCATATTAATTTATTACATCAATTTTTTTATCTCATTTAATACTAAGTCTGTAGTTTCCTTTTTCTCAAATATTTTCCTCTCACCTAAAGTATCTCCTAATGCATTTTTTATATTTTCCATTATATTTTCTACCAATAAAATCAACTTATCATTATCACAAATCAATTCTAATATTGGCTTGCAATAACTTTCTATTTTATTACTGTTAAACTCTGGCATTTTTGCATTTTTAGTGCTTATTACTCTTATAGCCATTAATATATGATATCTCATTCTCTTATTACTTTTATCTATCTTATTAGTTCTAAATAAAGACTCTAATTTATAATAAGCCAATGCACTTACATAATAAGGTAAATGCTTATGCCCTTGCTTAAATATTTTATTTCCCATTTTCTTAGCTATTGTTCCATAATATCCAGAAACACCATGTGGATTGTTTAAGAACATAGATGTAAATACTTTAATTTGAGTTGGGATATCAATTATTCTTGTTTTTTGAATATTAAACGTGTTATATTGGTTTGTTCTTCTTTCATAGTATAACTTATTAATATCATCATCATCTATTGTATTGTAAAATACTTCTAAGTCCCTTTGGAATTCCGATAATGATTCAAGTTGTTCCTTTTTAACTTCACTTTGACTATTGGTAGCCTTAGTTATATCATTCCTTATATCATCTCTTTGGGTTATTACAATTCTTAATGGTAGAAATACATTTTCTATTCCATCTTTATTTATATTATTAAATAATACATGGCTAGTTTGGCATCCATTAACAACCTGATAATCAGTTATTGTTATTGTATCGCCTGTACCTGTAATTTTATCAGCTACAACAGTTACACCGTTATTTAGTATACTGAAAAAATCAAATTTATTACTATCAATAGTTTTTTGTATTTCTGTATTAACATCATTATTTTCACCTAAATAATCTCTTATATTATCATCAAAAACTGGTCTAATTCTACCATTATCTTCATCATTAATAATTTTCTTATATTCTTCAAATGGTATTATTCCATAATATGCTACTTCTACCCCATCAATTTTAGGTAAAGTTATTTTCTTTTCTAATGTAAATGTTGCTGATAACTTTTCTTTTGTCTTTCTATACAATTTTTGAACATACTTTCCATCACACGGTATAAATTCAACTTCTGAAAATAAATTAGTATTTTCTAATTCTTTTTTATTTGCATTTACTATCTCTAATAAGTTTTCATCATCTGTCCAAGTTCCTGTTGTTACATAATATAACTTACATTTAGGACTTCTATTCTCCATAAATTGAGAATTTGAGAAAATATAGTCTTTAATCTCTATAAACTTATTCATTTCATCTGTAGAAAATAATGAACTATTGTTATAATAAGATTTAACCCAAGAAAAGAAATTTAAAATCTCCTTATTATCAAAGTTACTTGATGTCTTAGATTGTATCATTATAAAATCAACATCTAAATATCTATTAGTTTGTATTAGATTTTCCACTTCTTCAACTGTATTTACCAATTTATTATTTACAATTATTCCAATTCCATCAATTCCTTGCGTTGCTTCTCCCGTCATAATATTTTCATACTCAAAGCCTGTACTATTATATTCTTTAGCAATTACACAATAATTTACAAACATCTCAAATTGTGTCTCAACCTTCTTCTCTTGTACCTCAAAGTTTTTTGTAAATTCCCTTAAAAATGCACTCGTTATTGGGTCCATATAATTCACTTCCCTCTACAATTATTTACATAATTTTATTATATAGTATATTATTGTGATTTTATATAGCAATATCTAAATTCAATGTCTTTATCCCAACATTTCTTAACATAAAAGAAGAAGGAGTACCCTTTATAGATACTCCTTCTTCTTTACTTAGATATTCTATCAAGTTATCATTTATCTTTAACTTTATAGAATCTACTTCTCTTAATTCATTTATTGTTATTTCTGATATTATCATATGCAACAATTTCTTCTGTTGTTCTACTTCTACATTTTCATTTAGGATTTTACCAAAACTCTCTAGTATGCTCTTTATAAACTCATAAGGTATTTCTTCTGATATATCATCTGAAAGCGTTACTAGTAATGGTTGTTTTTCTTCATGAAGAATTTTTATCCTATTATTTAATTCCATATTTCTTGATTGGAATTCTTCCTTAGTTATTATTTCATCTTCATAAGCTTCAAAAATCTTTTTCTTTTTACCATCTAGTTTTTGCAATTCCCTTTCTATTTTTGCTAATTCTTTTTTAGCTGGACTTACCCTATTACTCCTTTCTTTATTTATATTTGTTACTATTGATTTAATCATTTTATCATTACTTAATAGTTCTGATATTTTACTAAATACATACTCATTAGCTTTATCACATCTTATAGTATTAGAATTACATACTGCTGTACCTTTATTCTTCCAATTGCCACAAGCATAATATGTTAATCTCCTCCTTGTTCCATCTTTTAATTTATTAGTTGTTCTCATTATTACCATTCCTGCTCCACATTTAGGGCATTTTAATATTCCTGTTAAAGGGAACTTACCATCATAAATTCTAGCTGGCTTACCTTTCTTACTTTCCAATACAGCTTGTACTTTATTCCACAAACTTTCTTCTATGATTGAATCATGTATTCCATCTGTTATTATTGGATTAGCATTAATATTTCTTCTTCTTTTTTCTGACCAATTTTGTCTTACATTATATCTTACCTTTCCTATGTATACAGGATTAGTAAGAATGTCTTTTATTGACCCTACTGAAAAATCATTACCTTTCTTAGTCTTATAACCTAATTTATTTATCTTATTAGTTATTGCCTTATAGCCCTTTCCATTAGCATATTCATTGAATATTATTCTAACAACTTCTGCTTCCTTTTCATTTATTATTAGCTTGGTTTTTCTTCTTTTTCCAGTTTGAATATCATCTATTGGTACTAAGTCATACCCTAATACCCTTCCTCCACACCATTCTCCAGCTCTAGCCTTAGCACACATCCCCATTTTTACGTTTTGTGCTATAGTTCCTCTTTCAAATTCTCCAATTAAAGCCATCATTTGAAATTGCATTTTACCTGCTGGTGTATCTGTTTCAAAGGGTTCTGAATAAGACTTAAATGTTATGTTGTTCTTTTCAAATATATCTACTATTTTTAATACATCTGATAGTTTACGACTAATCCTATTAATTTTCCAAGATATCACCATATCAAACTTTTTTTCTTCAGCATCTTTTAGTAATTCTTTTAATGCTGGTCTATGCTTAATATCTTTTCCACTTATCCCCCTATCCGAATAACATTTATAGATTTCATATCCATTTTTATTACACCAATTAGTTAGTAATCTTTCCTGTTCATCATTGCTGTAACCTTCTTCTGCTTGTTCTATTGTACTAACTCTAGTGTAAATTGCTATAATCTTTTTCTTGTTCATTTATATAACTCCTTATTCTTATTATAATAATGGATAAGCAACCTCTGTTACTCATCCACACTATAACCTTAATATTATTAAATTTATAATATATATTTAAGTTGCTTCTTACTTACAGTTACTTAATCAATTTATTCTATCCGACAACATGAAACTGTGGTTTTCCATTAAAACCAAACGTTTTCCTATTAAAACTTGGATTTATTATAATTTCTTTTCTGCTATCTTCTAAATTTAATTCACTTGTATCATCATTAAACATTCCCAAATTAATGTTCCAATTATCAAATTTTAATTTACTAATATAATCTATAAATTTATCTATTAATACTAAGTAATAATCTTCACTACTAATTATGTTATTTTTTTGTGAAAACCATGATATATCAATTCCCTTCTCCTTCTTATTTATTAATATAATTTCTGGAGTAATATCTATTTTTTTTATCAAGTTTATTATTTCATTTAGTTGTTTTTCTGAATTAAATTTTACATCTATAGCTAATCTCATAAGTACATTTTCACCATTATACTGGTCATTTCTTACCTCTCCTGTTTTAATCATCTCTGTAATTTTATCCATTTGTCTTTTTTTCATAATGTGCACCTCATATTATTATTAATTTGTATTTTAAAATCCTTCATTAATCTTCATTATCAAATCATAATCAGATTCATCTGTATAACCTATAGAAATACCATTTACATTCCCGAAAGTTTCTTTATTAAATATCGGTGGAAATATTAATTTTGAAATACTCAAATTATTTTTATCTGTAATTTCACTCTTATCAATATAAGCTTTATAATCATAAAGTCCATTTTTTAATCCTAATGTATTTATGTATTCAAATATTTGATTTATTATAATCTGGCAATCTAATTCACAAGAAATTATAACCTCTTCATTAGGTATCCAAGTTACCCAATACTTATCTTCTAAAAGCTCTATTTCAATAGGACTTATATCTGCCTTTGCAAAATTACTAATTATAGTTTTCGTTTCATCATTTTTAGGAATTTCAACAAAAATAGCATTTATTTTTTCGGCTTCTTCTTTATCACAACTCCTAACTAATACGCTCCCTTCAGCTAATCTTTTTAGCATTATTTCAGTTTCTAAATCTAACTTTTTATTATTTAACATAACTTACTCCTCCAATTTATTTTTTATAATCTTTCTACTTTATTTCTGATATTCTTTCATCCATTGAATGTACCAATTTGATTTCATTATTTCATTTTGCTCTTCTAAAGATACTTCTCCATCTTCAAAATATTCTAGTGGTATATCACAATCATTATGATGATGTATTTCTTCTGCTAATTCCTTCAAAATTAAATTCTCCTTTTATTTTTAATATGTATTATTTCTTTTCAATGTTTTTCTGTATTATGTAATTATTTATTATTTCAGATACTACTGAAATTACCTCATCTACTTGATTATTTTTGCTCATTTATATATTCCCCTCCTCATTATTGATAGTTATTATTGCTACTGTAGTATCTTCATATTCTATGTACTCAACTTCTTCAAAAGTAATAGTTGTCCTATTCGAAAAATCTAATTTGAATTTTTCAGATATTTCTTTTACTAAATCAGCTGAATATATTACCCCCTTACCTTTATAATCTTTAACTGTAAAGTAATTCTCATTAGCTGGTAACTTTTCTCCTATTGCTAATTTATTTTTTGATAATCCTATTACTACCTTAATAGGATTATTTATATTACCAATTAGTGATTTTGCTATTATTAATCTTTTTCCTGACTTAGTATTAACAAGCGATATTACTCCATTAATAGCTCGTTTATGCTTACTACTTTCTGTTGATTTTACTCCTTCAAAATCATCTAAACTTTGTGACTCATCATTTTCTTCAACTCTCTCAATTGGTTGCGTCTTTTCATTAAAATCTTCACCTTTATTATCTTGGTGTTGTACTTTTATATCTTCATTTTCTATAGGGTCTTCCTTAACTTTTACTACCGCGGGTCTTCTTTTCTTAACTAGTGCCATTTTACCTTCTCCTTTTTTTGATTTTTTAGCTTTTAGCTATATTAGTATTCTATCAATGTGATATATTCTTGTAATCTTACTGCTCTTCGTTATTTTGTACTCTATTGTAAAAAAATAGAAGATTGATATTTATTGCTTATTTAAATATCAATCTTCTAATCTATTTTTTCAATTTTCCTTTACTAATCAAAAACTCTTTGATAGATTTTATCACATCACTTGGTATATTCTCTTCATCAACTAAAGTATCTCTATAATCTTCAAGTGCCTGTAAAAATACTTGTTTACTATCCTTATCTATAAATGACATATTATCATCTTCGTAACATCTTACGTCAGAGAATTTTTCATTAAACAACTTAATTTCTTTAAGTGTTCTTTTTATAAAGCTATGGTACATATCTAGAACTAATATTTTATCATTTTCATTCATATCATATCTGCCACTATATTCTTCATCTTCACTATAAGAACATAATTTAAAAAATTCTCTTTCATTATTATTATGTATTGCTCTAATCTTTGCTTTATGAACATCATTTATATATAATGCATCACTTTTATTTACATTTTGATGAGAATATTTTTGCATCTTATTTAGTTCAATATTCAAAAACTCATCTAACGTATTCTTTATAGCATAAATTTTATAATCACTAAGTATGCCAGTATACCCATATAGCTTTTCCTTTTGTCTAATCTTTTCTTCTCCCTTAAATTTATTTTCTATCATATTTTCTACATCTATCATAAATTTAAATCTATCTTCTTCTGTAAAGTTGTCATTTCCTAATCTAATACCCTTAGCATATGAATTATTAATTGATTTAATCAATATTTTAACTAATTCTTTATCCTCATAATCAATAACATACTCTTTTCCTATTTTCATTGTTTTTTTATCTATTCCTGCAACTTCTAATATTTTATCAAATTGCTTTCTAATTTTATTATAATACTTTTGATATAAATCCTCTCCATCCACTCTTATTTCTGTAACATTTCCCTCTTCATCCCATAGTTCTTTAACTATATCTGTTAATGTATTTTTCATATAACTCTATGCTCCTAAAAAAATAATATATTCTCATATTATAAAAAAAATCACTAAATATCTATTAAAAATTTAATAAATATTTAGTGAAATTTTATCTAGTTTCTATTCCTCATAATCTTCATCTACTACTGGATTATAGCTTTTATGTTTTAATATTATACGCTTTTCATCTTTATCAACTATATACTCATAATTATCTAAATCACTTTTAGATATTATACCAAGAAACATCGCATTTAAAGCAAGTGGTATTGTAAAAGGACTCATTCCAGCTGTAACCACTCCACTTACTATTGCTGTATTTTTTCCTATCTTAGACATTGTCTTTCCAACACTATTTAATATTTGTTTATAATCCTTCTGCTCCATTTCATAATATAGTTCTTCTTCTATATATATTAAATTATATTTTCTCTTTAAATAATATTCTAATTCTTTTTTTGTAGTAACTATACTTGCAGTAGTTTCTTGCTTTGTTTTACGAATGTATTTATTACATTGTTTTTCTCTATGTTTTCCTTTAATATCTGCTTTTAATAACCCTATTTTAGCTTGTACACCTAATTTCCACACATCAAATCCCATATTAATTACCTCCTAGTACTTTATTAATAAAAAATATAAGTAGACAAATATTATTTGTATTTTCATTAAGCTTTTTACTTCTTGAAAATATCTTAATATCAGTCTACTTATATCTAATTTGATTATTATATTTATTTGTATAAATCATCTTTCTATTTATTAACTTTTTCTGATTTATCTATTTCTATTCTATTTGAATATCTACATTATATGTTATTATTGTTATTTGAGTATCCATTAGTACTCTATTCATTAGTTGAATATATTTTATTTATTATACTTATATCTGAATACTTATCAATTATACTCTTATCATATATTAAATAATAATTACTTTTTGTATTGTAATTATTATTTTTTTATTTTATTTCAATTCTTATTAGTCATATTCCCCCCTACCCCCCGTAAGTCCAAGTCCTTTCTTTCCGAGTTCCAAGTTCCAATTCTATTATTTATTTGTTTTATCAATCTGATTCTTTTTATTTTTTAGTGTAATTAGTCATAGTATCAAATTTACTATCTATTATATTGTTCTAAGTTCCCCTAACTTTCAAGTGGAATTATCGGAGCTAAGACTTACTGGCTTACAAATAGTTATTAACTTATAGCCCAAGAATTACTTAACTCTACTGTGCTATCAGCTCTTATTCCTGTATTTTCAGTAGCTAGTAGTATTTTATTATGCCTGTATTTCAGAAATCTAACATTTTTTAATGTTACTATCAACTTAAACTATGCTTATTTTTATCATTTCTTATGTTCTTCGTTTCTTTTTTCTATTATGTTTATTTCTACGCTATCTGATTATTTCTTTTGCTCTCTGCTATGTTATTGTTTCTTATTTTATTTATCATTTGCTATTGTTTCTATTGATGTAGCAACTACTGTTAATATTGTTCCTACAACTTTTACTATTGTTATTATATCCATTACTTTTTCTCCTTTCCATTTAAAACTTTTACCCTTCCTTCTTTATCACCACCTTTCAATCAATATTCCTCTGCCAAAAGCATTATATTGTAGTCATTCTCATCAATTATGAATATCTTTAAATCTTCTTCTATTAAACTACCTAGATTATTAAACAAATAAACTTTCTTATATTCAGGTACTTCTTGTGTATGCTCTATTATTAATTCATTTTTATTTCTTCTTATCTTAAAAACTTGTAGATAATCTAGCTCTATTTCCTTTGTATCTTTAAAATCATCAATTATCTGCCATAACATTACCTGTAATGAAATGTCTAATGTTTGATTTATTCCTTTAGTCATGTATCTATTACTTTTATTAAACATCTTTTCTTATCTCCTCATTATCAGTTTTTATTACAAGCTTTCCAGCTCTTATTATCCCTATGCATAAAATTCTTTTCCTCATACTTTTTCTTCTCCTTAAAATAAAAGAAGTCATACCTTATTAACTAAGATATAACTTCTTTAACAATCTACTTCTGAATACAGATACTTCTCATATTCATCTTCATATATAGTTTCTGGAATAAGTCCTAATAATTCTTCAATATTATTTCCTCTAATTAAATCATCTATTACCTCTTCTTTACTGGTCTGCTCTATCCAATATTCAGCTAAAGAATCCTTATCTATTAGAGAATCAACATGAATTGCATCATCAAGCATATCATCTAATAGTTCTCTTTCAATTTCTTTTAAATTAGCTGAACTTTTATAAAGTATGCTATAATCATCAATCATTACATATCCATTGCTATCTAATTTATCACACCAATTAATAACATAATCTATTGATAAATCTTCTAATCCATTACTTTTCAGAGTTTGGTACATAGAAATTATCCTATCATCAACTTCATTTTCACCAATTTCTTTTGCTAACTTTACTGACATACTCCAATCATTTAAGAATTCTTCTTTTAGTTCTTTATTGCTAATACTATTAATTAGCTTTTCTACACTTCTTAATTCTTCTGTTCTTATATTCTTATATTTATCTAACACTTTCTTAATTTCTCTTATTGCATATTGTTGTATTATTTCTGAATTTTCTACATTCATTATTATTATATTTTCATTACTAATCATTTCTATTTATCCTCTCTTTATTCCTTAATCAATTCTTCTTTTATAGCTGTTATAAATTCTTTTGAAAACATATTAGTTCTTATTGCCTGTACTATTAATTCTTGAAATTCCTCTTCTGTTACATCTAAACTTCTCGGAATATATGTTTCATCCCCTCTCCTAGTACACTTATATACACAAAATCTTAATTCTTTTCTTCTTAATGCTTTAATATATATCTTTTCTACAGTATAAGTATATTCATTATCAGCAACCTTAACTTGCTCTAAAATATTACAATACTTAGTCTGTTTAATTATTTTCTTATTCATCTATTCCCTCCATCATTCTAGTAGGAACTTAGATAATTCTTCTGTTGTTATTACTACAATTGAAAAATCACTAGAAAGTAAAAATAGTGAAGAAGTCCAATTAACTCCTTCACTACATTCAATCATATCAGTGTATTCTGCTATCAATCCTTTCAGCTTATCTCGCTTCAGTATTTCAATATCTACGATATTTTCTGCTATAACTACGTATCCACCTAAGTCATTATCTACACTTCTATTGACTCCATAATTACCATCTAATATTTCTATAATTTCATGTAAGCTATTAATTACTTCTACTGGATAATCCTTTAACTTTTTTAATTGCTCCTTTAAATAAACCCTCTTCATTATTTATTCCACCTCTAAAAATAATAAAAAAAGCATTACTTTCGTTCTATAAAAAGTAACACTCTTCATTATAATAATATATATTTATAACTTGTACTAATTTTTAACTAAAAAAAAATTATATTTTAATATTATAGTATTCTTTTAATTTATCAAATGTTATATTTATGCCAACAATTTCTAACGCTTCTTTTCTAGCCTCAAATAATTCTTTTAATCTCATTACTTTCTCTTCATCAGTTCCATTATGAATAGCCCTATGACAATTTGGACATAAGCTTATTATATTCTCACTTCTATCTATATTTATTGGTAAAAAATCACTTTGTTTACTCATTGGTATAAGATGATGTGCTTCAACATAATAGCCTGTCCTAGTTTTAAAAGTAAAATGTTCTACTTGTATAATCTCTGCATATTCACACTTAAAGTTTTTTTCTTCTATAATCGTTTTAGCTAACTTAGGATTAGTCTTGTACTTTGCTTTTTTTCCACCTTTAATTAATTCCGGTTCTCTGTTATTTGCAATCTGCACCATCTTTTCATTTGAATAACTTGTTAAAACCTGAATTTTATTCTGCTCTACTTCATCATCTAACTCTTCTTCAAAATAATCTTTATCTAATACTTTATTAACTCCTGTTTCAAAAAACATCTCGATTATTCTCCTTGGTACATTTCGTATATTAATCTTTTCTACAAAATGTACCTCTAAAAAATAATATCTTCCATAACATACATCCATTAAATAATCAATTTTTTCTTCGCTAATTAATTTATTATAATATTCATCTAATAGCTCTTTCTCAGATTTATAATACCTTTTTATAGCTTCTTTAGTTATTTTATGACTCCTTTGATTTGAGTTGAAATAATTGTACTTTTTTACAAGATATAGCACTATCGCAATGTATAAATATTCTACTCCAATATTCTTATTAAATTCAAAAGGTTTATTAAAAATCTTATTTAATGTATCAATCCTATAATCCCTATTATTCCTAAACTTAATTACAGAATCAGCTTGACTTCTTAAAAAATTATCATCGAGATTTTCAATTATATCTTCAAACTGTTGAGTTTTATAATTTATATGATTATTTAAAAAGTAGACTACATTTTTAGCAAAGGACGGAGTATCATCAACCATAGAAGACCCTGAATTGTGAACTGCCTGTTGTCCAGCTCCAAATAAGTTGTTCACTTCATTAAAGGTCCAAAATTCTCCTATCTCCATTTTAGGAGGTTTAACTTTTTTTAAATCACTTCTCTTTATCAATACTTCCAACATAATATCCGCCCCTTACTATTTATTTAAAAAATATTTTTTTCTATATTAAATTGATATTTATCCTTCAAATTATGTATTCTATTTTCTATAATTTTATAAGGTTCCTCATTCTTTTCTATTATAATGCAATTTCTTCCTGTCTGTAAAGCTACTGCTAATGTAGTCCCACTACCCCCAAATAAATCTAAAACTAACTCATTCTCATGTGTTGTAATTTCTATCAACCATTTTAATAACATCTCAGGCTTCTTTGAATCTTTAAAATCGCATCCTTCACCCCCTTCTTTATATATATTAGTAACTTCATCAGTTAAATCAATATCATTTGTAGGTAATATAGGTCTTCCAGCAGTAAGTGCAGATTGGTAATACACGCCACTTTGACGTTTTAAATTTTGAGTTTCAAACCATCTATATCCTAATCCTTCATTCTCTAATCCATAAACTTTTATTAATAAGTCATTTCCTAATTTTCTTAAATGCTTCTCAAACCATTCGCCAGACCAATTAGCTGTTTTTAATTTTCCAGCTATAATATATCTACGCAAATTATCCTCTGAGGGGCTGCATTTTATTATTTCATATTGATTTTTACTATATATCTCTACCTGTTTACCGTTTATCTCTGTTTTTTCAGGGTTATCGTCTATCAAGTTTACTTTATATATAAATTTTTCCAAATTAGCGCACTTATATTGATAATTAAATCTTTGTGATTTATCTTTTCTATATATAAGTATATATTCATAAACATCGTGAAATGTAGCATTAATCATTAATTGTCTATCTTTATGTCTTATCTTTATTGGAAATAACCCTATAAATTTTTCTTCTCCAAAAACTTCATCAACAATATTTTTTAGATTAAATAATTCTGTTTGATTAATTGAGATAGCTAAAAAGCCATCATCTCTCAACATTTCAAATGAATCTTTCACAATTCCTAGCATGAAACTTCTCCAGTTACTATTGCTGTCATTATAATGCTTTCTTGCACCTCTATTTCTCTTTGAATTATATGGTGGGTCTAAATATACCAACTTAACAGAATTTTTTAATTCTTTATGCGAACTGTAAAATTCACTAGAATCTCCTTTATATAATTTATACATCTATTCACTTCCTAATCTATATTCATTTATATAATACAAAACATATTTTTTTTTGTATAGTATCTACTTATTTTTTATTTCAAATATTATATTATTCTATAATAATGTCGAAAAAGATACTATAACTCTATTATAGTATCTTTCTTTTTATTATTAATATCCAATTTTAGTAAAAACCTCACTTATTTATGATATGGTTCATTTTTCATTATTCTGAAGCCTCTGTATATTTGTTCTAGAAGCATTACTCTAAATAATTGATGGGGGAAGGTCATCTTTGAAAAGCACAGCTTATAATTAGCTCTTTTAATTACCTTTTGCGAAAGTCCTAAACTCCCACCTATTATAAAAGCTATATTAGAATTCCCCATAACTCCACAGTTTTCTATGTATGATGCAAATTGTTCTGATGTTAGGTTTTCACCCTTTAAATCCATAGCAACAACATGCATATTATCCTTTATTTTTGAAAGAATTAAATCTCCTTCTTTATCTTTTATTTGTAGCTCTTCTTTTTCCGATGCATTATCTGGTGTTTTTTCATCTGGCAATTCTATTATATCTAACTTGCAATATCTAGATAATCTTTTGGAATACTCATTTATTGCCTGTTTTAAATATTTTTCTTTTAACTTTCCAACTGAAATTATAGTTATATTCATATCCCACATTCTCCTCTTAAGTATCATTTTTTTATTTAACTTCTTGATGAATTAGTATAATCCTCTACGTCTATTACTGTAGTTCCTTCTTCTATTTCTGGGAGTTTTTTTAAGTATATTCTTAATACATCTGCATTAAATACTGCTTGAATTCTCTTAGGATCAACCTTTGGCACATAAAAACTTTTTTCGATATAATCCTTATCTTGAAGCATTGCTATAGTTATTGAATTAACCTTTAAGGCATCTCTTTTTACCTTTATACTTATATGCTCATTATCGTAATCTACATCTATATCTTTCTTATCTACGCCTTCTATTTTTCCTTCTATAAGATATCTATCTCCATAGTCTCTAAACTCTAATTTTAATTCCTCTTCCTCTTCTTCTTCTTCTAGAAGAGAATTTACTACATCACTATTCATAACAGTATCTACTATACCATTTATTAATTCTTCATTATTAATTAATGTTGTAAAAACCTCATTAAATATATTGTTGAATGTTCCAGCAAAACTCCCACTAAATACATTAATTATATCATTACCATTAGTAAAAGTTCCATATTTATAATTTCCATTATCAGCGCTTCCACTGTACATATTCCCATTATAATTATTTTCGTTAAATATATCATTCCTTATATTATTACCTTGGTTATTTCCCATTAAATTATTAAAGAGTAAAGGAAACATTTCAAACATTATAATCTCCTTATTTATTAATTCCTATATAATATACTTATTTATTAATGTAATTTTTGACACAATAAAAATCTTTATTTATTATTAATTATTTTCCTGGAAATATATATTACATCATCATTAGGAAATTATCTATAAAATTAATTATTAAGTTATCAAGAAAAATTGGAAGGACTATAAAACCTATGGAGGGCAATTAAATACTGAAGATGAGAATATTAAAAAACAAGGTGTAAAAATTAGTAGCTTCTTCGATTTATACGAAAATAGCTTTGAATAAACAATAATGAGGTTGGCTTCACTAAAGAGAAGTCAACCTCACATAATAACTACTTATTCTATATTTTTAAGTTTTGCCAAGCAAAACAGCAATAACTCTTACTTATTACTTCTTAACTATTACCTATGAAATATTCACCCTTATCTAAATTATTAGTATCCTATATTATCATTAATAAAAATAACATGTATTCTATCCTTATTTCCTTGGCTTGATATAACTGTAAATTCTCTACATATCTTGTCGCTTCCTTTACAATCAACACAATAGCCTACTTTAGTACAAGGTGTCATCTTATTTAGTCTCTTTGCATTAGCAGGAGCAGATATTTCTCTATTTCTTATAACTGCTTCATCTATGTTTTTAACTATCTTATTAACACCTACTACGAGAATTACTTTTTCTGGTCCAAATAGCATTGCTGCAACTCTATTTCCATTACCATCTACATTATATAGCTTTCCATCTTCAGTTACTGCATTACTACTTACAAAATAAGCATCTGCAAAAAAACTTTGCTTAAATATATTATTAATTTCTTCTTTGCTTAACCCTTCTTTGTATCTGTCTAAAAATTTGTATCTTTGGCTTCTTAAGTGCTCTATAACTCCAGTTTCAAATAATGACATTGAGCCACCACAGGAAACAGTTGAACCTTCATTTACTAATTCCTTTATTTTTTCTATTAATTCTTCATTGTTGTTTACTAAATACCCATTCATATTGTTTTTCTTAAGAGCTTCTATAGTTCTTAGTATTTTTTGTTCATTTACCCATTTTACGTTATTGTCCATTATATATCACTCCCAAATATTTACTTCATCTTTATTATAATAAATATATATTTAAAAAAAATAAAGAGACCTAAAAATTATAGATCTCCTTATAAATAAATTATTTTCCACAACACTTTTTATACTTCTTTCCACTTCCACATGGACAAGGGTCGTTTCTTCCTATTTTATTTTCATTTCTTACAGTTACAGAATCTCTGTATTGCTTTTGAATTTCTCTTCTCTTTTCTGGTGAGAAAATACCTTCCCATTGTGGTAGGTTATATAAATATTCAGCCTTTGCATCTAGCATATTAAAGTATAATTTTTCTAAATCAACTTCAAGTACTATTTCTTCTTCAGCTGTTAAAGCTTCTAAGTCTAATTGATTCTTTAAGCTATCATTGATTCCATCTACGAATCCCATAATAAATTCAACTGTTGTATTTTGTTTTTCAGCTAAATCCTTAATTGTAAAAGTTAAATTTTGTGTGTGCTTTGATAGAATTTCCTTGTATATAGACTTTTCTATTTCCATATACTCATTCCAAAAAGCTTGTTCTCCTTTTACCTTAACATATTCAACTACCATATCAGTCCATTGCTTATATAAACTCATACTTTATTCTCCTTTTTATATGTTTTATAAGTTTTTTATTTAAATTGACTAAACTACAATTAAATTACTAGGACTATGCCTGTTAGCCATAGTTAAATCAATATCTTTATCTAGTATAATATTATTTTCTCTTAAAACGCCACTAACAGTTTCTAATGCTAATTCAGGATGATTGTTAGTTCCACTTAAGTGCCCTAAAATTATTCGTTTATTTGACTTATATTTTATTAAGTCTACTAATGCTTTTCCACAGTCCTCATTAGATAAATGTCCAACTTCGCTTAATATTCTTCTTTTTAAAGTATAAGGATATGGTCCAAATTTCAACATATTTACATCATGATTGCTTTCTAATAATATAACTTCTGAATCTTTTATATTATCTCTTATTTCTTCTGTATATATTCCAAAGTCTGTAGTAACACTTGCTCTCTTACCATTACAGTGTACAGTATATCCAACTGGTGCTACTGCATCATGAGGTATATTAAATGAAATTACATCTAGGTCTTTTATAGACATAGTAGACCTTCTATCCATTATCTTTATATTATGCTCTTTTATCTTTCCTATTGAGCCTTCTAATACATTCCAAGTATCTGCATTTGTATAAATAGGAATATCATATTTACGAGATAAAACGCCTATCCCTTTAATATGATCTGAATGTTCATGAGTTACAAAAATTCCGTCCAAATTCTTTGGATCTTCTCCAATATTTTTTAAGGCCTCATCAATTTTCTTTCCTGGTAAACCTGCATCTATTAAAATTCTTGCATTTTCAGAAGCAATAAAGATACTATTCCCACTACTTCCACTATATAATGAACAAAACTTCATTCTTCTTCCCCCATAGATGTTACTCTTCTATGGCTCTAGTAATATCTGCACCTAGGGCTGCGAATTTATTTTCTATATGAGGATATCCTCTATCTATATGTTCAATTTCGTATATTTCAGTAACACCCTCTGCTACTAATCCAGCTATAACCATAGCTGCTCCAGCTCTTAAGTCAGTTGCTATTACTTTAGCCCCAACCAATTTATTTTTACCTTCAATTATTGCAGTTCTTCCTTCAACTTTTATAGTTGCTCCCATTTTCTTAAGCTCATCAATATGCTTATGTCTGCTTTCCCAAATAGTTTCTGCAATTAAGCTTTTTCCTGGCACTATACTTAATAGTGCTGACATAGGTTGTTGTACATCTGTGGGAAATCCAGGATATGGAGCTGTCTTAACACTAACTCCCTTTAAATCTCCTTCTACATATACTCTAACGCTATCATCTCCTTCTTCCACTGTTGCACCCATTTCTATAAGCTTAGCTGCTATAGATTCTAAGTGCTTTGGAATAACATTATTTATAGTTACATCCCCTTTAGTTGCCGCTGCTGCAATCATAAATGTTCCTGCTTCTATTTGATCTGGGATAACACTATAGTTACATCCAGTTAATTTTTCAACGCCTTTTATTCTGATTACATCTGTTCCAGCGCCCTTAATATCTGCACCCATAGAATTTAAAAAGTTTGCTACATCAACAACATGAGGTTCTTTTGCAACATTTTCAAGTATAGTAGTACCTTCTGCTAGTGTTGCTGCAATCATAACATTAATAGTTGCTCCAACTGTAACTACATCAAAAAATATATTTGCTCCACGAAGATTTTCTGCTTCAACTGTAACTGCTCCATGCTCAATAGTTACTTTTGCTCCTAATGCTTCAAATCCTTTAATATGCTGATCTATTGGTCTAACTCCAATAGGGCATCCTCCTGGAAGTTCTACTCTTGCTTTTTTAAATCTTGATAATAAAGCTCCAATAAAATAATATGAAGCTCTCATTCTTCTAACATCGCTAGTACATGCATCAACACTAGTAACATCTGTAGAATCTATCTCTATAGTATTATTATCTATTTTATTTATGCTACATCCAAGGCTTTCTAATATTCTTTCAAGACAATGTACATCTTCTATATCTGGTACGTTATCAATAATGCACTTTCCTTCACTTGCCAATATTGCTGCTGGCAATATTGCAACTGCTGAGTTTTTTGCACCATTTATTTCAACTGAGCCTTTTAAAACTTTTCCTCCATTTATAACTAACTTTTCCATCCGTTTCACCCTTATCATAAATTATATATATTAATGTTTCCTATTATTTCAATAATTATCCATTCTATGTAACTTTCTTAAAAACTTACATTTAACATTATATCATAAAAATAATTTAATTAAATAGCGTTTTTTCTTCCAAAAGGCTTTTTTCCTTACTTTAGAATAAAATGTGCATAAAAATTTTAAATTATATAATCTTTTTTAATTTTTTGTAATATGTTATAATTTATAACATAGTTTGTAGTATTTAAGATACATATAAATTAATATATTATGAGAGGCTGAAGCTATGAAATATTACTTAGTTGCATTATTTGATGATGAATCATATAAAAATTTAAATCCTATACAAAAGAATCTTTCTAAAAAGTTTAGGGCAAACAGAAATTCTCCAGCCCCTTATATACCTTTAGAAGTAATAGAGAATCCAAATATAGATAAATTAGATGTTGTAGTAGATAAAATAGTAAAACCATATAAAAATTTTAAGGTTCAATTAATGAAAGAAGTTACTATTTCAGAAAATAATAAAACCTTAAACATTAAAATCCAAGATGTTGGATATATTAAAAGAATGAATAGATTAATGAATGATACATTAAAGCTACATGGATTTAATGTTGATGAAAATTCTAATGAGTTGCCAATGCATATATCATTAGCTAATCTAAATTTCATTCCAAGAGATATTAAGAAGCATGATGGTGAAATAAGTTTCAAAGCAAAATGTGATACTTTAAAGGTAGATAGAATTGAATTATGGAGATTTTCAAATAATAAAAGAGAAACCTTAGTTAAGAGTTATCCATTAAAAAAGAACTTATATTTATAAGTTAAAAGAAAGTAGTAATTCCTATTTAAAATAATAGTAGAAATTATTACTTTTTTTTATTTATGTACTTTTTATCATATAAAAAAATTTATTTTTTTGTATTCGTTTTCTATGCTTTTCATTTGCAAATTATTTCTGTAAAATAGTATTGGTAAACCAAAAAACCAGGAGGATGTTTATGGAAATTAAGTCTTTTTTTGAGGCTCAAATAGAAAGAAATAAACAACTTATTATTGATAGCAACTTAAGTGAGTATAAGATTTGGGCTAGAAAATATTTAGAGTTACATACAAAAATAAGTCATCTAGCTGATGAAACGAAATGTTATAAGTATTGGGTTGGAGAAGAATTAGAAATAAATAAAGAAGCTTTATTTAAAAAGTATTTAGATTGTTTTTCTACAATTATATCTATTGGTATAGATAAAAAATATAATTCAATCGAAGAAATTGCAATAAAGCCAAATGATTATTGTCTAAGTGATCAATTTTTAAATTTATTTATAGATCTAAATGACTTAATAATATCAAGTTCTGAGGATCACTATTTAACACTAGTTGAAGATTTCGTAAGCTTAGGAATAACTTTAGGATATTCCGAAACTCAAATTAAAGAATCATTTTTAAAGAATTAAAAGAAAACCTTCTATAATATCATAGAAGGTTTTTTAATATTTACTCTATCTCCTGGGAATAATACCTTGGAGGTGATATGATGTTATCAATAATATACGCAATAATTTCTGGAATTTCAATGACACTTCAAGGAGTATTTAATACAAGACTTGAAGAAAAAGTTGGAACTTGGGAAACTAATGTAATAGTCCAAGGAACTGCATTAGTATTGACATTAATAATACTAATACTTTTTGGCAAGGGAGATTTTAAGGCTGTAAAGGACGTAAATAAACTTTATTTATTAGGTGGTATTCTAGGAGTTATTATAATTTTTACTGTTATGAAAAGTATAGGCTCTATGGGTGCAACCTTAGGAATTGGAATAATATTAATAGCTCAATTAGCTTCTGCAGGCATAGTTGATGCCTTTGGTCTCTTTGGAAGTGAAAGAATTTCTTTTGGCCTTAGGGAGTTCATTGGAATTGGTGTTATGATAATTGGAATAATAATATTTAAATGGAGAGGTTAAATCCTCTCTTTTTCTTTTATTATATTAACAAAAATATACCTTTTAATATAATATATACTGTGATCATTTTTAGGAGATTAATATGTTTTCTTTCACTAGAAGATTGGAACCAAATTTAAAGTCATGTATGATATCAACCCCATATAATAACTTAAGAATATTGATAAAATACAAGCGATTTCAAGATAGTATAATAAAAAAAATATCTTCATACAAGGGTGAGCTAATAAATCACATAGAATCTTGTAAGATAATCTCTGCTAGATTAAACTCTAGAGGAATTCAAAGACTATTAGAATATCCTGAAATTGAATATATTTGCTTTGATGAATACTTATTTTTATGTGGTATTAGTGTGAATACTGCAAATAAAGTTAGATTATCTAATAAAAATAGAAATAGAGGTAAGGGAATTGGTATAGCTATAATAGATTCTGGAGTTTATCCTCATACTGATTTGATTACTCCATATAATAGAATATCTTTATTTATAGATTTAATTAATAATTTACATTACCCATATGATGATAATGGTCATGGCACTTGTACTGCAGGTATTATTGCTGGCAATGGTAAAAAATCAAATGGAATGTATAGTGGTATAGCACCTGAAAGCTCAATATATTCTTATAAAGCTTTTGATAAAACTGGTAAGGGATACTTTTCAGATATATTATATTCAATGGAATTAGTTTCTAAGGAAGCTGAAAAAGGAATTATAAAGGTTTTATGCCTTCCCTTTGAGTTATTAGGATATAATACATTTTTACAAAAATTATTTGATTCTTTAGTTGAATTAATTAATAGTAAGAATATTACTTGCGTAATACCTAGTGGAAGCAATAAGAATCTAGATAGTTCTATTACTGGGTTAGCCCTTTGTAATAAATGCATAACAGTTTCAGGATATGATTCATCTAATAATATACAACCTTATGCCTACTCTTCTGTTGGTTCTAAAAGAAAAGATAGTAAACCTAACCTTTGTGCTTCTTGTGTAGATATAGTTTCATTAAATTCAGACATAAATTTTCTTTCTGAAAAAGATGGAAATAAGTTATATCCTAACAAATTAGATTTATCTTATAAGACCTTTACTGGAACATCAATAGCTGCTGCTTATATAGCTGGTGTTTGTGCTTTAATTTATGAAGATGATATAAACTTAACTCCAAAAGATATATCATCAATCTTAAAAGTTGCTTGTGAACCCCTAGATAATCTTCAAAAAAATCATCAAGGTGATGGAAAAATTAATATTAAGCTAATATTAAAATAAGAACTCAATCATTATTTAGATTGAGTTCTTATTTTATATTATGTTCTATATTTATTATTATAATTTTCTTATTGTACTATATAATCTGTAGGATCTACTGCTTTATCATTTACTCTTAGTTCAAAATGTAAGTGTGGACCAGTACTAAATCCAGTATTGCCTACTTCTCCAATTATATCTCCCTTTTTCACTCTATCTCCTACATTTACTTTATATTTACTTAGATGCCCATAGTATGTATTCATATTATCTTCATGCTTAATTATAATTAAATTACCATATCCACCATCATTATATTGAGCATAAGTTATTTCACCATCCATTGCAGCAAAAACATTATCCCCTATATTTCCTGCAATATCTATTCCCTTATGAAATGAGCTCCATCTTTCACCATATCCAGAGGTCATGTATCCCCCCCTAGTTGGATGACTTAAAAAAGCAACTCCATATTCATAAGGATTTTTAGTTCCTCTATATATTTTTTTACTAATTGAGGTTTTAATTATATCCTCTTTAATTATTTTTGAATTTATAATTTTACCTGATTCAACTATATATTCTTTTGTATCTTTTTTAAGTCCATAAACTCCTTCTTCAATTTTAGACTCACCTAAAAATAAAGTTTCTGTTGGAATTATCATAGTAGATGGTTTTATATTATTTACTTCTTCTTTTAAGTATTTTATATTTATTATTATATTATAAGGTTCTTTTTTAGATAGCTCATAAATATTATTTGCTATTTCTTCGTTTGTTTGAATCAAGTCAACATTCATTCTTTCTTCTTTTAATGATATATCTCCTTTAATACGGAATTCTTTAACCATATCTTCTTGTATATTATTTTCATCTATATACTTTTTTAAAATAATGTTTTTTATATTATCTAAATTGTTTTCTAAAACAGTATATCCTATTACTTCTTCACCTAACATCACTTTATAAGCATTTATTTTTCCAGTTAATGCAACTATAAAATTATCTAGAATATTATCTGAAATTTTATTAGATGCTGAATAAATTCTATTATTTAAGTTAATATTTAAATTATCATTAACCTTTGCATTCACTTTTAAATAACTATTGCTAAAAATAATATTAATTATTATCAGTAGTAAAGCAGCTTTAATAAATATCTTACTTAGCCTTACCGATACACCTTTTATATCCATAAGTACTCCCTTCTTTTATTAACAATCACATATAATATTTTTCCCATTTATTTAAATAATATTCCTATTTATATTTTTTACTAATGTTGAGGCTATTTCTTCACTTTGATATAATGAAGTTATGTAAATATTACTTTTAGAAAGGTAAAGGAAAATATGAGCACTTTTATGTTTAAGTCAAAGCCTTTAAAATTTACTCCAGTCAGTAATATTTTTATTGAAAGATATATGCCAAAAGCTAGAGGAGAATTTGTTAAGGTTTATCTTTTAATGCTTAAATACAATTTTACAGGTGAACCTGGAGTTAATTCTACTGTTATGGCTACATCACTAAATCTTTTAGAATCGGATATAGTAAATGCTCTCAACTATTGGAATGATGAAGGTATTATAAAGCTTATACCTATAGATAATATGGGGAATTTTCATATAGAGTTTGTAGATATATCTAATGAAGGAACTACTACCATTGAAAAATTTAACTTAGTGGAAGAACTAACAAATACTAATAATGGTTCAATGTTAAAGGATATAGGAAAATTATTAGGTAGGACCTTATCCCCTAGTGAAGTAGAAACCTATATTAGTTGGAAAAAGGATCTAAATTTCTCTTCTGAGTTAATATTATTATTAATTGAATTTTGTGCCTCTAAAGGAAAAACTAATTTTAGATATATTGAAAAAGTCGCAATAGCTTGGAATGAAATGAAAATTAAGACTATTGATGATGCCCAAAATTATATAAGAAAAACTGAAGATAAATGGGGTACTTATAGAGAAATCCTGAAGTTCTTAGGAATTCGAAATACAGATATTATGAAACCTCAAGAAGATATGTTAGAAAAATGGACTTCAACTTATAATTATTCCTTAGATGTAATAAAGAAAGCTTGTGATATTTGCTTTCAAAGATTAAACAGAGCAGACTTTAAATATATTGATGGTATTTTATCTAGTTGGAATAAAGATAACTTAAGAACACTACAAGATATTGAGAAAAAAGAAGCTAGTTATAAAAATTCATCTTCTAAAAAGGTTTATAACAATACTAAGAATTCTAATAAACCTAAATTAAGATTTGATAACTTTAAAGGTAGAGATTATGATTATGATGATTTAGAAAAGAAATTGTTAGGATGGGATACTGATGATTAAAGGATATGAAAAAGAATTAGCTTTAATTTATGAAAACATTAGAGCTGAAGAAGAAAAAAATTTAATAAAAAGGCGTAAGGTAATTGAAAAACAAAATCCAGAAATACTAGAATTGGATAACTTACTTCAAAAAAAATCACTTGGTCTTTCATTATCTATTCTAAAAGGCATGGATGAAAATACATTAAATAAATTTAAGGATGAGATAACTGATTTAAGAGTTAAAAAAACTGAAGCATTAGTAGAAAAAGGTTATGATGCTGACTATTTAAACCTACATTATAGATGTCCAAAATGTAAAGATGAAGGATATATAGGGATAAAGAGATGTCCTTGTTATAGAAAGAAATTAGTTCAGCTCTATTATAAAAACTCTGATTTAAAAGATACGCTTTCTGTTAATAACTTTAATAATTTCAATTTATCATTATTCTCTAGCCATAAATTAAATGAAGATGATAGATTTTCCCCTAGAAAGAATATGGAAAATATACTTAAATTTCTTAGGGAAGAATATATTCCAAACTTTAATGCTACCACTGATAACCTTCTGTTTTATGGTGATTCAGGAACAGGAAAAACATTTTTAAGTTGTTGTGTTGCAAAAGAACTTTTAGATGATGGCTTTCTAGTAATTTATAGAACAATTGATGAACTTATGCATAATTTAAGAGAAATTAAATTTGAGAATAATTCTGAACTTGAAAATATACTTCTAAACTGCGACTTATTAATTATAGATGATTTAGGTGCAGAACAAATAACAGATTTTACAACAACTGAATTTTTTAATTTACTAAATAAAAAATTACTTAGAAAAAAGAAAATGCTTATATCAACAAATTTAAGTTTATCTGATATAAGAACAACTTATACTGAAAGAATTTCCTCAAGACTTTTAGGAAACTTCAAACTTTATAAGTTCTATACTGAAGATATTCGAATTCAACTTAATTTAAAAAGAAGATAGTAAAAGAGATAAGTATTATATTCCGTGCTCCGTCGCAGGCTCCAAGTCGCAGCAATATAATACTTATCTCTTTCTTATACTAAAGGAAATAATTCCTCTCTTCATTCAGAATTATGAAAGTTATCATATGTATTATTTATGATATTTACTTATTCTTTTCTTGTTAGTCATTTGCTCCGTCGCAAGCTCCAAGTCGCCGCAATATAATCATTCTCTCTTTTTTACACTGAAGGAAATAATTCCTCTCCATGTTCGGAATTATGAAAGTTATCATATGTATTATTTATGACATTTACTTATTCTTTTCTTGTTAGTCATTTGATCCGTCGCAGGCTCCAAGTCGCAGCAATATAATACTTATCTCTTTCTTATACTAAAGGAAATAATTCCTCTCTTGATTCGGTATTATGGAAATTATCGTGTATATTTTTATAGATCACAATTATAAATTACAAAATAAAAAAGCTTTAGAATATTCTAAAGCTTTTTGGAGCTGGCAATAGGAATCGAACCTACAACCTGCTGATTACAAGTCAGCTGCTCTACCGTTGAGCCATGCCAGCATATTTATCTTAAGTTTAAG
>NZ_JBNPON010000049.1:0-29214 GCF_050315195.1 Clostridium sp. SGI.024
AATTTATTTCTACTAACAATATATATAAGTTAATTGGTTTTTATTCCTTTAGTTTTAGGTCAATGATTATCAGTTCTAATACATCTAATTTGTAAATAAAGCTATATATATTTTAGGACAGTGTATGAAAATGAATAAGCTATCTAGTTTTAGGAAAAATAACATTAAGGAAGCTTAAGGAGGAATTAGATTGAGAAAAAGAATTTTATCATTATCTTCTTTATTATTGTTTTTATTAATGATTTTTTCAGGGTGTTCAAAAACAGAGGATAAAGCAGAGAAAATAGATATATTTAGCCTTAAAAAGGCCTTTGATTTGGCAGATGAATACTTAGGGTTTATTAAAAATAATGATATGGAAGAAGCTAATAAGTTATGTACAGAAAAATTACTTAGTAACAATAATAAAGTAGCAACAGGAACTTCAGAGATAATAGCCTATGCACCTGATAATGTAATAGAATCTTCAAAGTCAGCATTTATAACCTTTAATGTAGTAAGAAATTCATCATCTGAACCTAAATGTGATTTAGATAATTATGCAATAAAAGTTATAAAAGAAGGTGATGATTATAGAATAGATGAAATAAAGGCTACAAGTTTGAAACAAGTATTTGTTAAAAGTAATTCTTTACGTATTATTGGTGAAGATGGAGGGAAAAGTGACTTAATTATTTCTTTAAATAACATTTCAAAAGATGCCTACTTAAAAGAAAATAAACTTATGCTTTATAAAGAAAAAGTGCCATGTGATAATTTTGGACCAGTATCCTTGGGATATAAAGGAAATAAAATAGCTATATCAACTATAAGTGAAGGTAGAGCCTTTATATCTATTGCATATATTCAAGAAAGCAAAGAAGCTCAAGGAGCAAGTAGTCAAGGGGATGAAGGTGGAAATAGTAATCAGCAAGGAAATAATGAAATGAGTAACTTAGAAGATTTACTTGATAAGCCTATAGCTAAAAAGGTAATTCCTATAGATATATATAATGGAGTGAAAATAAACAACTTAGTATTTACTCATGAAGAAAGATATTTAATTACAGAATATGTTAATAACAATTTAGTTAAAAGAATAAAAGTATATAACAGTGCTAGTGGAGATTTAATACAATTAAACTTTGATGAAATGTTTAAGGAAGATAAATATAATATTGAGCTAGTTGATTTTAAGAAGGATGAACTTAATATTAGTGTAACCAGTAAGGGTGATGAAAAAAATATAAATAAAGAAATTATTGGTGAATATAAGGTCTACATAGAAGAAAAAGAAATTAAAAAAATATAGAAAACTCTTAACATATATAATTATTGTAGTAGAATAAAAGTACAACTTAAATAAATAAAGTGGTACTTTTATTTTTTGGAGGAATTATGAAAAAGTGGAATGATAAAAGATATCATAGTTTAAATTATTATCTTAGAAGTAAGTTTGATGAAAAAGTATATAAGATATCTTTAGACGGAGGATTTAATTGTCCAAATAGGGATGGAAAAGTTGCTAAAGGGGGATGTACTTTCTGTAGTGCAAGAGGATCAGGGGATTTTGCAGGAAGTAGAATATTATCGATAACTAAACAATTCGAAGATAGAAAAGATATGATGGAGAAAAAGTGGAAGGATGGTAAGCTAATTGCTTACTTCCAAGCATATACCAACACATATGCTCCGGTTGAAGAGCTTAGAAGAAAATATAATGAAGCACTAGCTCAAGAAAATGTAGTTGCCATATCTATTGCAACAAGACCAGATTGTATAGATGATGATGTTTTAGATTACTTAACTGAATTAAATGAAAAGACATATTTAATAGTGGAACTTGGATTACAAACAATAAATGATAAAACTGCAAGGGAATTTAATAGAGGATATGATTTTGAAGTTTTTGATAATACATTAAAAAGATTACTTGAAAGAAATATTGAAGTAGTTGCTCATACAATCTTTGGATTACCAGGAGAAACGGAAGAAGATATGTTAAAAACCGTTGATTACATAGCACATTCAGGAGTTAAGGGTATTAAGTTCCATTTACTTCATTTAATGAAGGGAACTAAAATGGTAGAAAAATATGAGAGTGGAGAATTAAAACTATTAACTCAGGAACAATATATAGATTTAGTTTGTAAGGGCATATCAAGAATACCAGAGGAAATGGTGGTTCATAGGCTTACAGGGGATGCACCTAGAGATTTATTAATAGGTCCAATGTGGAGTCTTAAAAAATGGGAAGTTTTAAATGCTATAGATAAAGCTTTAGAAGATAATGACATATGGCAAGGTAAAGATTTTAAATAGCATATATAGTTGGGGGAATTTATATGAAATTAGATATAATTATTTCTGCTGATAATATAAAAGAAGAGTATTTAGAAAATAAGATAGTAGTTGTTATTGATATGCTAAGAGCAACATCAGTAATAATTACTTCTTTAGCAAATAAAGCTAAAGAAGTATTCCCTATACTAACTATAGAAGAGGCTTTGAAAAAGAAAGAAGAACTTATTATGAATGGAATAAATCCCTTACTTGGAGGTGAAAGAAAGGCAGTAAAAATAGATGGCTTTGATTTTTCTAATTCACCTTTAGAGTATGATTCAGATAAGGTTCAAGGAAAGAGTATAATTTTAAGTACCACTAATGGAACAAGAGCCATAAATTTAAGTTTAAAAGCTGAGGAAATACTTATTGGAGCTATAATAAATGCTAAAGCTGTTGCAAGAGAGTTGAAAAAATATAATAAAGATGTAGTTTTTATTAATGCAGGAACAAATGGAGAATTTTCTATGGATGACTTCATTTGTTCAGGTTATATGATAAGTCTTTTATGTGACAATGAAAATAATGAGCTTTCAGATATAGCTAAAACTGCAAAATATATTTATGAAAACAATATGGATTTAATTAGCTATATAAAAGAAGCTAATCATTATAATGTATTAAAAAGTTTAAACTTATTAAGAGATTTAGAGTATTGTTGTCAAAAAGATATTGTAAATATAGTACCTAAATTTACAAAAAGTTCGAAAAGTATAAAAATTTAAATGATTGATAATTTTTTTCAAATATTTGAAATTTTATGTTGACAAGAAAAATAAAAAGATATATTATAATATTAGATTGATAATCAATATCAATTAGTGAATTAATATATTATTAAAAGCTCCACACTTCTAATAATATAATATATAAATAGTTAAACTCCTATATTATAGAATTTATTTCGGTAAAAGATGGCTAAATTATTAATTTAGCCATCTTTTGTTTTTATTTTTTAGAAGTAATGTAATATTTCTTTTTCATTTTCGATATAAAAGGTGAAGAGATAAATAGAGGTGATGAGATGGTAATTAGTGATAATAGTTTTATAGAAGACTTAAAGAAAAAACATCCTAAGTCATTGGATTATATTATAGATAATTATAGTGGACTAGTTAATACAATAGTCAGAAAAACACTTATATCAATAGATGATAGAGGCATAATAGAGGAGTGTATAAGCGACGTATTCATTGCTGTTTGGGAAAATGGATATAAATTCAAAGGAGATAGATATAAATTTAAGAGTTGGATAGCCGGAATAGCTAAATATAAATCTATAGATTATTTTAGAAAATACTCTAGAAAAGTTAATAATGAAGTTGCTGATGAGGATATGCCTGATAAAAGATGTTTAGAGGATGATTATATAAGTAATATAGAAGCTAAAAGGCTAATTAAAATTATAATGTCTTACGATGAACCAGATAAAAGTATATTTATTAGAAAGTTTCTATTGGGAGAATCAAGCAGTGAAATAAGTAAGGCTATAGGTATAACAATAAATAATATTAATACTAGAATATTTAGAGGTAGACAGAAAATAAAAAAAGAATTTTATGGGGAAGAGGAGGTATTATAGAATGAGAGATAAAGATATTTATGAGTTTTTAAATGATATAGAAATTGAAATTCCTACAGAGGAAACTCCTCTAAGTGATCTTGAATTAAAAAGAATTAGAAAAAGCACTAAAAGGAAAGCATTTGGTAATAGAAGAAAGTATTTAGTAGCGGTATTAATATTTTTTAGCTTTATATTTGTAATATCTCCTCTTGGTAAGGATGTAATAGCTAAGATAAAAGAAAAGTTAGCTTTTAATCCTGCCTATGGAATTATTTCTGTGGAAGATGATAAAGATTTATATATGTTAAAGGATCCATTTACAGTAAGCATAAATAATAAAGAAATGCTAGTTAGAAGTATAAGTAATAATGGAGAAGCACTATTTATTCAAATCATAGGAGAGTCATATCCTGTAGAAGCTAAAGAAATTATATCTAACATTGCAATAAAATTAGAAAATGGAGAAATTAAAGGATATGACGGCTATGTAATTGGTGGTGGTGGAAATAATGCTGTTATAGAATTGGGAATAGATATAAGAGGAATTGAGGCAAAAGATTTTGTTTTAATGTATGAAGATGTTTCATTAAAGGAAATATCTTTAGATAAGGCGGAATATAAGTACGATTATAATTACATCGGAGGCAACACTACTAATAATGGAATATTAATAGGGGGAACTAGTTACTATATAGAAGGTGAGAGGTATTTTAGACTTTGGAGTGATGAAAGTTCATTATTGTCTAAAGATTATAGTGTTAGGGTTGACCATATAGAAATTAAAGAAGTAAGAGATGAAAATGGAAATTTATTAAGCTTTGAACCAAGTAATGAAGGAACAGGTAGAGAATATAAAATTTTAGACGATTATAGTGGAAAAATTAATATTAAAGTAGAAGAAGTTGATTTAAACTATACTTTAAATACTCCTACAAAGATAAGACTTAAGGATCCCGAGAAAAATGGAGACTATACTTTAGACAAGGAATTAACTTTTGAGGGGATTGAAGATACAGTAAGTATTACTAAAATTAAAAAAGAAGAAAACAATATAGTTATTTGTCTAGATATTTCAAATAGTGCTTCTAATGATAGATTAATATACTTAATGAGAGATACCTCAAGAGCAAGCAGTGGTATGGGAGATAGAGAGAATATGATTGGATATATATATATAGATTATGAAGATTTAAATATATATGAAAAGTTGACAGGAAATATAAGTGTAAATATAAATGAATTAGATGTATTACAAAAGGGAAGTTGGGAATTCACAATCGAGTGATAAGAATATTAGAAAATTTATGGTAGTTATTCCATGGATAAAATAAGAATAATATGAGAATATTGTGATAAATAAGGCGGATTTATTTAGTGAAATAAATCCGCCTTATTTTGATAACAATGCTAATTAACAGTCATAGTGATTATATAAAAATTTAATTTATAAAAATATGAAAAATTCTAGTGGTAAAAAAATAAATAAAAACTAAATAATAACTAAAGTTAGAATATTTTCAATAATTAGAAACTAACTCATATTTGGGACATGCACTTATTATGTTACTATGAGGTGGACACGAAACAAGAAATCTGAAGGAGGATTTACAAATGATTAAATCAAAATTAATTATGGTAATATCATCAATAGGATTGGTAGTTACATTAGGTGTAGGAGGTATTTTCGTAAATTCTAATAAAGAAATATCTCAAGATAATACAGTAAAAACTGAAGAGAAGGAAGAAACTTCAAAGGATGTAGTTAAGGAAGAAGGAAATGATACTGAAACTAGTAATAACTCTACTAGTGAGGAAGCTGATTTAAATAAGGAAGTTGTAAGTAAGGATGATAATATAAGCTTAAGTGATGAAGTAGATAATTCTACTGAGGAAGAAGAAAGTGGAGTAGAAGGTGTATCAAGCTATAAAAGACCATCAAATAGACCGTCATATAATAAACCTATTACTCCAAGTGATAAACCATCACAAGATACGAATAAACCTTCTGAAACTCCAAGTAATGAAATAATAGTTTCAGATAGTAATTATATAGCAGAAATAGAACAAGCTATATTCCAAAGAGTTAATGCAGAAAGATCAGCTGCTGGATTGCCGGCTTTAAGTTATAACAACACTATGGAGCATTACGCTAGAATAAAATCTAAGGATATGGGAGATAATGGATACTTTTCTCATGAAGATAAGCAAGGAAACTTAATAACTGCCCAAATGAAGGCTGATGGGGTTTCCTATAGAGCATGGGGAGAAAATATTGCATATATTCAAGGAATAAACAGTAATAGTGCTCTAGCAACTAAGTTTATGGATAACTGGATGAATTCATCTGGGCATAGAGCAAATATTTTATCAACAAACTTTAGTAGTATAGGGATAGGGGTATATAAGATAGGAAATACTTATTACGCAACTCAAGAGTTCTATAAATAAATATAGTCTAAAATTTTATGTTTTATATTTTTAATAAAGGAGCTGTGGTATCAGCTCCTTTATTAAATTTTAGAATGCAAAATGTAGAATATTTTCAGTAATTCGAAATTAGTTGCTAAAAATATTCTTTAATTTTACAGTTTATACTATTTTCTTTACAATTCACGACGTAAATTTCAAAAAAATAATAATGATAGTCGATAAATGTCGTAAATAAGTGAATTTTAGCTAAAAGTAAGAAAAAAGTAATAATATATACTAGATATAAATATATACTTTAAATATGTGTTTTTAAAAGATAAGAAATATCTTTTAAAAATATATTTCAATTATTATTTATAAATAAAAAATCAGATGAAAAAATTTTGTTTTAGGGAGGAGAACGAGTGATAAAATCAAGACTAAGTACATTTATAGGCACGCTTATATTAGCTGGAATAGTAGCTACAGGGGGAATTTTTATTAATGTTAGAGATAATACTAATATTAGTAAAATAACAGCAGAAGTCAAAGAAGAGGACTATAAAGATAAAGCAGAAGAAACGAAAGTAGAAACTGCAAATCAAGCAAAACAAGAAGAAACGAAGAATGAAGAAAATAAAGAAGAAGAAGTTAAACCAGAAGAAGTAAAAAATGAAGAAAATAATTCTAATGGGGATAATATAGAAAAAGAAGATACCCAAGAGTATAACAACACAAATAAAGATAATGAAGTAGTGGTATTAGCTCCTAAAGATTCAGATACACAGGCGGAATCAAATAATAATAAAAATTTACCTATTATTGAAAACGTTATACAAGAACCTGTAGAACAACAAAAAGAAAATAATATAGTTTATGATAGCAATAACTATATTTCAGAAATAGAACAAGCAATATTCCAAAGAGTTAATGCGGAAAGATTAGCAGCAGGATTACCTGCTTTAAGTTATAATACAACAATGGAATACTATGCTAGAATGAAATCAAAATATATGGGTAACAATGGGCATTTTGATCATATAGATAAAGAAGGAAGATTAATGAATGAAATAATACAAGCTGATGGAATATCTTATAGAGCTTGGGGAGAAAATATTGCATACATACAAGGACTTAATGATTATAATGCATTATCAAATAGATTCATGAATAATTGGATGAATTCAGAAGGGCATAAGGCTAATATTTTATCAAGTAAATTTACTAGTATAGGAATTGGTGTTTATAAGATAGGAGATATTTATTATGCAACACAAGAATTCTATAAATAAAATATAAATAAATGGAGCTGTTAATGCAGCTTCATTTTTTTTAATACAGTCATTTACAAAAGATTATATTAGTGATAATATATGGAAAAAAATACTGGTTTAATTTTAGATTTTAATATAAGAGAATTTAATTTTGGGAGCGAAATCATGGATAATAGAAAAATAGTGGTAAAACAAGATATAGTAGATGCATTAAGGCGAATAGGTGTTAAAAATGGACAGGATATTATTGTTCATACTTCTATGAGTAGCTTTGGATTTGTATGCGGTGGAGCACAAGTCATAATTGAAGCCTTAATAGATACAGTTGGAGATGAGGGAACAATAATTATGCCAACTCAAAGTTGGAAGAACATGGACCCGTCTTATGGTGTACATTGGGAGGAACCCAAGGAATGGTGGGATATAATTAGGGAGAATTGGCCAGCTTATGATAAATGTATTACTCCAACAAATTCAATGGGAGCTGTAGCAGAGATGTTTAGAAATTGGCCAGGTACAATACGAAGTGATCATCCAGTTAGATCATTTGCTGCATTAGGGAAAAATGCTAACTATCTTATAAGTAACCATGATTTAAGTGATATTTTTGGTGAAACATCTCCAATTGGGAAGCTATACAATTTAAATGGATATATATTATTATTAGGAACTGGGTATGATAAAAATACTTCTATGCATCTAGCAGATGTAAGAGCAAATTATCCATCAAAGCATATGGAGGAAAATAGCTGTGCAGTAATGAAGGATGGTAAACGTCAGTGGATTACTTATTCAACTCTATATGTTGATGGGGAAGACTTTATAGATATAGGTGATGAATTTGAGAAAAAATATAATGTAAGTAAAACTAAGGTTGGGGATGCAGATATAAGATTTATGAAGCAAAGAGATATTGTAGACTTTGCAGTTCAATGGATTGAAGAAAATAGAAAATAAAATATAAAATAAATATAATTGGGGTGTAATATATGAAGGATTTAGGAACTAAGACTATAGAAACAGAGAGATTAATTTTAAGAAGATTTAAAATGGAAGATGCAGAAGCTATGTATAAAAATTGGGCATCTGATGCAGAGGTTACCAAGTTTCTAACATGGCCTCCACATAGTAGTAATGAAGTTACAAAAAAAGTTTTACAAGATTGGATTAATAATTATGAAAAAGATGATTTCTATCAATGGGCAATTATTTTGAAGGAAAATGGTGAGGAGCCTATAGGAACTATCAGCGTTGTGGATAAAGATGAAGAAGTAAATATGGTTCATATAGGATATTGTATAGGAACAAAATGGTGGAATAGGGGGGTGACATCAGAAGCGTTAATGGCAATAATTAAATTCTTTATTAAAGAAGTTGGCGTTAACAGAGTTGAATCAAGACATGATCCTAACAATCCAAACTCAGGAAAGGTAATGATGAAGTGTGGCATGAAATATGAGGGAACAATGAGACAAGCTGATATAAATAACCAAGGAATATGTGATTACTCAATGTATGGAATTCTTGCTAAGGAATATTTTCAGAAAAAATAGCTTATTAACAATATAGAGGAAGATAATGTGGATAATATTAGAGGGGTTGTGGATTTTTATAGAGAAGAGATTTAAGCTTATAGATTATAGATAGGGAATGGTAGTAAATTTATATATAAATTAAGAGCTTCATAAGAAGCTCCTAATCTATATAATTCTATATTTTAAAATTAAACAACTTGGAATATAAAGAATTTAAGGTAATAAGATTCATCAGAGTTCCATAGAATTGGATGGTCTGCACTTTGAGTTCTTATTTCTACTTGTCTTAAAGTTCTTCTAGCATCATGGGCAGCTTCTAATACAGTTTTCTTTAGTTGTTCTTCACTCATATAGTGAGAGCAAGAGCAAGTAGCAAAGTAGCCACCTGGTTTAACCATTTTTAAACCTCTAAGGTTTATTTCCTTATAGCCTCTAATAGCTGAATTAATTGTATTTCTTGACTTTGTAAAGGCTGGAGGATCTAAGATAACAACATCAAATTGCTTTCCTTCTCTTGACCAATCTCCAAGAACATTAAAAGCATTATGACATTCAAATTTAACTGTATCTTGTAAGTTGTTTAGTTCAGCATTTCTTCTAGCACAGTCAATAGCATGTTGAGATACATCAATGCCTAATACTGATTTAGCACCTGCAATTCCAGCATTTAAGGCAAAGGAGCCGGTATGAGTAAAGCAATCTAATACTTCTTTACCTTTGCAAATTCTATGCATAGCTGCTCTATTTTCCTTTTGGTCTAAGAAGAATCCAGTCTTTTGACCATTTTCTAAATCCACTATGTATTTAACACCATTTTCAATTATTTCAATATTTGTATCAAAAGGTTGTGTTAAGAAGCCTTTAGTTTGCTCAAGCCCTTCGATTTCTCTAGTCTTAATATCACTTCTTTCATAAACACCTTTAGCTTTAAATTCATCAACTAATATTTTAACTATTATATCTCTATACTTATCCATTCCTAAAGTTGATATTTGAATTACATAGTAATCTTCAAATTTATCAACTGTAAGCCCAGGTAAAAAATCAGCTTCACCAAATATTAATCTACAAGATGAAGTGTCAATAACAGTTTTTCTATATTCATAGGCAGCTTCAAATCTTCTTTTAAAGAAATCATGGTCTATTTCTTCATTTATATCTCTAGTCATAATTCTTATAGTTATTTTGCTTTTATCGTTAATATAGCCTTTTCCTATGAAATAATTTTTATGATTATAGACCTCAACTATATCACCATTTTCATAATCGCCATCATATTCATTTATTTCATCAATATATATCCAAGGCCTACCTTGTTCAGCTCTTTTATTTTTTCCTTTATGTAGAAAAAACTTACTTGCCATAATACAGCTCCTTCCCTAATAAGTTCTATAAAATTATAACATAATTGCACATTAAGTATAGGGGATAGGGGGAAATACTTAAAGTAAAAATATAAATGAATAATACTTATCAAATAAAATATATTTATAATATAAAAAATTTTAGGGGGATTTTTATGATATTTAAGGCAATTGTAGTACCAACTCCAAAAAGAATAAAAAGATACTTAGAAGGCGCTTTAGTAGAAGTAAGAGCTAAAAGTATTAGTAAAGAGGAGACTAGCGAAGAATTAAAACATATTAACTTATCAAAAGATAGCTTTAAACATTATGGGATAACAATGAAAATATTCTAAAAATGAAAAACCACCTGTTAAAATAACAAGTGGTTTTAGGGGAGATATAATCTATATGCTAATATAGTTTGGGGGAACTATATTAGTTATTTTTCCAGATGCTTATCAATCAAATTTTGGATTGTAGGGGTACATCTGTAGCCTCTGCAGCCACCTGTACAAGCTCCTGTTGCCTTAGAAACTTCTTCTACAGTGTGAGCTCCGGCTTTGATTGCATCTTTAATTTTGGATCTTGGTATTGCCTTGCAAGTACAAACTTTAGTAATCTTATCAAGGACTTGTTCGTTTAAGTTATTTTCCACGTATCTTTCCTCCTAATATAAAAGAAATAGATTAAGGAAAATAAAGGGGATAAAAAATAAATTTTTAATATTTATTCTTTATGAGTATATTATAATAATGGTAATAAAGAAAGTCAATACTAATTGATAAAAATTATTAATTAACTTTAAATATTGAAAAGATTTATTATATTGATAATATTATAAATATTATTTTCTTAAATTTATTAAAATATTCTCAAATATAGACTTTTATAATATTTTACTTTGTAGTAGAATAGGAATATAATTTATAAATTAAAAAACTGTGATTAGGAAAAGTACTTAATTGGATACTTTAAGAGAGTGACTGTTTGGTGTGAAGTCATAGAGAAGATTAAGGAAAATCACCTAGGAGTTTGGGGCTGAAAGGTTATATAGCTGATTAAGTTTTCACGTTAGCCTGCGTTAAGGGATAGAGTATGTTTGTACTCGAAAATAAAAATTTTCTATTGCTATAGAAGATTTATAACCTTAGGTGGTATAGCGAATATCTTCGTCCTATTGGGCGAGGTTTTTTTATTTTATATTACTTTATTAATTCTAATATAAATTCATTTCTGTATAATTAGCTTTTTATAGTTAATAATGTAAAATGTATTTAGTGTTATTTAAGTAAAAGATATAACCTTAAAGCATATAGCTTTTAAATATAAATTAATAAACAGAAGGGAGTTTAGATATGTACAAAAAGGTTGAATTACCAAAAGGATTTGTTGGTATGGAAAAAGAAGTTGCGAATCTTTGGAAAGAAAATAATGTAATTAAAAAGAATTTTGATATGAATCAAGATGGTGAATATTTCACTTTCTATGATGGACCTCCAACAGCAAATGGAAGACCTCACGTAGGACACGTATTAACAAGAGTTATGAAGGATATTATCCCAAGATATAAGGTTATGAAGGGATATAAGGTTATAAGAAAAGCAGGATGGGATACTCATGGGCTTCCAGTAGAACTTGAAATAGAAAAGAAGCTTGGAATTTCAGGTAAAGAGCAAATAGAAGGTTATGGAGTAGAAAAGTTCGTAAAAGAATGTAAAGAATCGGTATTTACTTATGTTAACATGTGGGAAAAGATGACTGATCAAATAGGTTATTGGGTAGATATGGAGAATCCTTATGTTACATATCATAACTCATACATAGAATCTGTTTGGTGGGCATTAAGTCAAATGTGGGAAAAGGGACTTTTATATAAAGGTCATAAAGTAATGCCATACTGTCCAAGATGTGGAACAGGACTTTCTTCTCATGAAGTTTCACAAGGATATAAAGATGTTAAAGATCTGACTGCTATAGCTAAATTTAAAGTGGTTGGAGAAGAAAATAAATATATATTAGCATGGACAACAACTCCATGGACATTACCTTCAAATTTAGCATTATGCGTAAATAAAGCATATGACTACATTGAAGCTAAAGTTGGAGATGAAGTATTAATAGTTGCTAAGGAGTTAGCACCAAAGGTTCTAGGAGAAGATTACGAAGTAATTAAAGAATTTAAAGGAACTGAATTATTAGGAACAAAATATGAAAGATTACTTCCATTTGGAAAAGTTGATGGAAAAGCTTTTGAAGTTATTCATGGTGATTACGTAACTTTATCTGATGGTACTGGTATAGTTCATATAGCACCTGCATATGGTGAAGATGATAGCTTTGTTGCAAAGCAAAATGGAATAGGATTTATAAACTTAGTAGATGCTAGTGGTAACTTTGTAGAAGAAGTAACTCCATGGGCAGGAAAGTTTGTTAAAAAGTGTGATGAAAGTATTGTTAAATATTTAGATGAAGAAAATAAGTTATTTAAAGCTGAAAAACATACACACTCATATCCACACTGCTGGAGATGTGACACACCACTTCTTTACTATCCAAGAGAAAGCTGGTTTGTTGCAATGACTAAGCTTAGAGATAAGCTTTTAGAAAATAATAATAAGATTAATTGGTATCCAGATAACATAAGAACAGGAAGATTTGGTAAGTTCTTAGAAAATGTTATTGACTGGGGTATATCAAGAGATAGATACTGGGGTACTCCACTTCCTATTTGGGAATGTGAATGTGGTCACAGAGAATGTATAGGAAGTATAGCTGAATTAAAGGAAAAAGGAATTAATGTTCCAGAGGATATAGAATTACACAAACCATATATTGATGGTGTTAAGCTTAAGTGTTCTAAATGTGGAAAAGAAATGACTAGAACTGCTGAAGTTATTGACTGTTGGTTTGATTCAGGATCTATGCCTTTTGCTCAACTACACTATCCATTTGAAAATAAGGAGCTATTTGAAAAGAACTTCCCAGCTCAATTTATTTCAGAAGCAGTTGACCAAACAAGAGGATGGTTCTATACATTATTAGCTATTTCAACAGCTATATTTGATACTAATCCATTTGAAAATTGTATAGTATTAGGTCACGTTTTAGATAAGAAGGGCTTAAAGATGTCTAAGTCAAAGGGAAATGTAGTAGATCCATTTGATGTATTAGATTCACAAGGTGCAGATGCTACAAGATGGCACTTCTATACTGCAAGTGCACCATGGCTTCCAACAAGATTCTCTATAGATGATGTTCAAGAAGCTCAAAGAAAGTTCTTAAGCACTTTATGGAATGTATATTCATTCTATGTTTTATATGCTGATTTAGATAAGTTTAATCCGCTAGATTATAAAGATTTCAAATCAGAAAATGTTATGGATAAATGGATAATGTCTAAGCTTAATACGTTAATTAAAGAAGTAGATGAAAACTTAGCATCATATCAAATAACTCAAGCTGCATTAGCTATTGAAGACTTTACAGATGAGTTATCAAACTGGTATGTAAGAAGAAACAGAGCAAGATATTGGTCAGAAGACTTAAGTGATGATAAGATTGGTGCTTATGTTACATTATATAGAGTTTTAACTACTTTAGTTAAGGTAGCAGCTCCATTTGTACCATTTGTAACAGAAGAAATTTATCAAAACTTAGTTGTAGGATTAGATAAATCAGCTACAGAAAGTGTACATTTATGTTCATGGCCATCAGTAGATGAAAATGCGATAGATGAGAACTTAGAAAAGGAAATGGATTTAGCTTACACAATAGTTAAGCTTGGTAGAAGTGCAAGAAATGCTGCTAATATCAAAAATAGACAGCCGCTTTCTAAGATGTTACTTTCAACAGCAGCTATTCCATCTTACTATGGAGATATTATAAAAGATGAACTTAATATCAAGGCAGTAGAATTTGGTGCAGATTTATCAGAACATGTTAACTTTGAAATTAAGCCTAACCTACCTGTTCTTGGAAGACAATATGGTAAGTTAATTCCTGGAATAAGAAAAGAAATAGCTTCAAGAAACCAAATGGAATTAGCTCAAAAATTACAATCAGGTGGAACTGAAACTATTACAGTAGATGGAACTGAAATAGTATTAAATAGTGAATGTGTACTTGTAACTATGCAAGGCTTAGAAGGATATGCTTTTGCTAGTGAAGGTGAAATTGGAGTTGTTCTTGATACTACTATTACAGAAGAGTTAAAAGAAGAAGGACAATTAAGAGAAATAACTTCAAAGATACAAAATATGAGAAAAGAAAAAGGATTTGAAGTTGCAGATAAGATAAAACTATTTGTTGCAGGAAATGATATGTTAATTAATATAATTAACAAATATTCAGATGTAATTAAAAGAGAAACATTAACTCAAGAAATTGTTATAAATGAAGATGCTGATTATACTGAAACTGTTATTAATGGTGAAAAATTAAATATGACAGTTAAAGTAATGAAGTAGAATAAATTTATGTTAAAAAGTTAGAAGTTTCCATAAAATTTCTAACTTTTTACTTATTTTATAATATGTTATTATAAAGAATAACCTAGAATATTGTATAAAGTATTTGCAAATAGTATAATTATTGTTAAAATGAAAAAAAGACAAAAATTTTAAAATGGAGTGATGTGTTATGGCTACTTCTATAAAAGATGTTGCTAGAGAAGCTGGAGTATCAATTGCTACTGTTTCTAGAGTTTTAAACGACATAGATGTTGTAAACGAGGACACGAAGAAAAAGGTTTTAGATGCCATTAATAAATTAGGCTATAGACCTAATATTGTAGCAAGAAGTTTAAAAACTCAAAGAACAAAGACAGTAGGAATTTTAGTTCCTGACATATCAAGTGGATTTTATCCCGAGATAGTTAGGGGAGCAGAAGATGTGGCTAATATTTATGATTACAACGTCATCTTATGTAATTCAGATTTTGATATTGAAAAAGAAAAAGAATATTTAAGAGTACTAAGAGAAAAAATGGTTGATGGGGTTATTTATATGAGCTCATCTCTACAACAAGAAACTTTAGATATAATAAATGAATTAAATTTAACTACTGTTTTAGTAGAGACTAAGGATAAGGAAGAAAGTTTACCAAGTGTAACTATAGATAATACAAAAGCTTCAAAAGAAGCAACAAACTATATTTTAAACAAGGGTTTATCAAAAATAGCCTTTGCAGGTGCAAAAAAGGAAAATATGAATGCATGGGGAGATAGGTACATAGGTTATGAGGAAGCATTGAATGATAAGGGTATCAATGTAGATGAAAGCCTTGTATATTTTGGGGGATTAAAAGTTAAAAGTGGATATGAAGCAGTAAAATATTTTGAAGATAGCAAAAAAGAGTATGATGCAGTAGTTTGTGCTTCCGATGAAATTGCTATGGGTGTTATTAATGCTTTAAGAGAAATAGGAAAGAAAGTACCGGAAGATGTAAGCGTTGTGGGTTTTAATGATAATATGATGTCATCTGTTTTCTATCCAAAAATAACAACAATAAAGCAACCAAGTTATGATATGGGATCAGTTGCAATGAGAATGCTTATTAAAATGCTTAATAAGAGAGAACTAGATGAATCTCAATTTGTTCTTAATTACACATTAGAAGAAAGAGATAGCTGTAAATAAGACTTAAGGGACTGGGGAAAAGACCCAAAAAATTATAATGTAAAATGCAGAATTAATTAAGTAATTTTAAATAAATTACTAAAAATATATTTATTTTAGAAACTCTAAAGGGAGTTTCTTCTTCTCCTTTATATTATTCTTTTTATATTGGGTTACAGTTCCTTTTTAGAATATTATTAATTAATGGATATATTTATAAATGATCAATAAAAGTTCACATTTTTTTATGTTATATATTGTTAAGAAATGAAAAGCGTGGTATAATTATAATAACAAATCATAAAACGTTTTCAAATTTCAACTGTGTATAAAATTATGTATATTTGATTAGAATGGGTAACTAATCATTGAGAAATTTGGGTTAAGGTCAAAAAAAAAAACAACTTCGTTAAGAAGTTGTTTTTTTTATGTACAATTATATAATACCTTCAATTTTTAATATGTTTTCTAATTCTTGAACCTTTTCAGTTAAAGTAAGAAATTTTTCTCTTAGCATATCTTTAGGAAGAGCAGTATCATCTATAAAATTCACCATATCTTCAACTGTTTGTAAAGCCTCATCTATATCTTTCTGAGCTAGTTTTAAGTTTGATTCCTTCATAAATTATCTCCTTTAAATGTTTAAACATAATTTATATTATATATTCATCCTATCACTAATAAATATCATATTCAAGTCATATATTTATATAAGTAATTGGTAAGAGGTGGAGTTTTGATAAATTATATATGGTTTATTATGATCTTTTTAGGTATATTGGTTGGATTATTTACAGGTAATGGAGAAATTATATCAAAATCTATAATTAATTCAGCTGATTCAACAGTATCTATGATTATAGGTTTAGTAGGACTTATGTGTTTTTGGTGTGGAGTTATGAAAGTGGCAGAAAAAAGTGGATTTACAAATAAATTAGCAAAAGTTTTAAGACCTATTTTAAGGATTATTTTTAAGGAAGCAGCTAAAGATGAAAAGGCTTTAGGTGCTATAGTTATGAATATAACAGCAAATATGATGGGGTTAGGCAATGCAGCAACCCCTTTTGGAATAAAGGCAATGCAGGAAATGGATAGGCTTAATAAAGAAAAGGGAGTTGCATCTAATGATATGTCTCTTTTTTTAGTTCTAAATGCAGCATGTATACAATTAGTACCTTCAACTGTTATTTCAATAAGAGCAGCAGTAGGGTCTAGCAATCCTGGATCAATTATTTTACCTGCAGTTATAGCAAGTACAGTTGCTGCTATTACAGGAGTAGTGCTTTGTAAGATATTACAAAGATACTTTTAAGGGAGGTTTTAATTCATGTTTCAGTATATAACAAAAAGTATAATACCCATAATAGTAGTAATTATAATAACTTATGGGATGATAAAGGGAAAAAAGGTATATGAATGGTTTATTGAAGGAGCTAAGGAAGGACTAAAGGTTTGCCTTAATATATTTCCATATCTTTTAGCTATGATAATTGCAGTCAATATTTTTAGGGAAGCAAAACTATTAGACTTATTAAATAATATGATAGCACCATTAGCTGGACTAATAGGATTACCTAAGGAAATAATTCCTTTAGTTTTAATTAAACCTCTATCTGGAAGTGGGGCTATAGGAATCCTAACAGATATATTAAAAACTTATGGGGCAGATAGTTATGTAGGATTAATAGCTTCAGTAATTATGGGAACTACTGAGACAATTTTTTATACTATTACAGTATATTTTGGAGCAATACAAATAAAAAAAATAAGACATACTTTGTGGGCAGCAATATTAGCTGATTTGACTGCTATAATAATTTCAGTTTTATTAGTTTCAAAATTATTGATATAAATTATTGATATTTATCCAAAAAATATAAAAATTAATTAATATGTAATATTTTTGTAACTAGTTAATATTAAAAGTGAATTATAATATATTTATAAATAGAGGAGGGAAGTGGATAATAGATGAAATGGATTGAAAATTTATTTTTAACTGAAGATGAAATAAAGGTTTTATCAATTTATTTAGTCTATGGAGTAGGATTAGGAATATTAATTGGATTGTTTTTTAGTAAAATAGAATTATTTTTTGCTTTAGGGGGAGTAATTTCTATTATAGTATCAATCGGTAAGATATATATAGATAGAAGTAAAAAATCTAAAGAATTGATATAAATAAACTTTAGGAATAATATGTATTTTGGTACAGATAAGCTATATAATAAAAATTATATAGCTTTTTATTTTTACTATTTATTTTTACTAAGGGTGGTGAGGGAATGGCTTCAGAAAAATTTTATATTGTAAGCAATAAAATTATGCCAGAAATTTTCATGAAAGTACTAGAAGTTAAAGAGAATCTTTTGACAGGTAAAGCAAAAGATATAAGTGAAGCTGTAAAACAAACAGGAATAAGTAGAAGTACCTACTATAAATATAAAGATCATATATTTCCAATGACAGAAGGATTAAACAGTAAAAAGATAACCTTAGTTGTCTTATTATCACATGAAGCTGGGACTTTATCTAAGGTTTTAGATTGCATTGCATTTAACAAGGGAAATATATTGACTATAAATCAAGACATACCAATAAATATGGCAGCTAATGTAACTATAACATTAGATATAGCTAATATTAAAAAAGATTTAAAACATTTAGTAAATACCCTAAGAGGGTTGAAAAATGTAATAAGCGTTAAAGTTTTAGCTATGGAATAATAAAGGAAGTGTTAGAATGAAAAAAGATTTTTATATTAATAATAGAGATAAGGTATTGAATAAAATTAAAGATAATTCTTTATTTATACTATTTGCAGGAACAGCACCTAAAAAAACTGCTGATGAGAATTATCAATTTACACCAAATAGAAATTTTTATTATTTAACTGGAATTGAGGAGGAAGAACATATTTTAGTTTTATCTAAAATAGAAGGTGAACTTAAAGAATATTTATTTATAAAGGAAGTTGATCCTGTTAGAGAAAAATGGGAAGGGAAGACTATTAGGAAGGAAGAAGTATTTAGTATTTGCGGAATTAAAAATGTTAATTTTTTAGGGGATTTTAATAGCTTCATAGAGAAAAATATCCTTAATGGTGAAGAAATTAACTTATATTTAGATTTAGAAAAAGAAAATAAATCTTATGATTTTATAAAGGAAATTAAAGATAAATATTTTAATGTAAATATACTAAATTCCCATAGACTAGTAGGGGAATTAAGACTTATAAAAACTGAAGAAGAAATAAGCAGAGTAAGAAAAGCAATAGCTATAACTATAGAAGGCGTAAAAGAGCTTATGAAGAATTCTAAAGAAGGAATTAAGGAATATGAACTAGAAGCTTATTTTGATTTTGTTTGTAAGAAAAATGGAGTTAAGGATTTAGCTTTTAAAACTATTGCTGCAGCGGGGAAGAATGCTACGGTTTTACATTATGTAAATAATGACTCCCAATTAAAACATGGAGATTTAATATTATTTGATCTAGGAGCTCAATATAAATATTATAATGCTGATATATCAAGGACCTTCCCTGTAAGCGGTAAATTTACAGAGAGGCAAAAGGAAGTTTACAATGCAGTACTTAGGGTTAATGAGAGAGTAATAAAAGAAATGAAGCCAGGAATAAGCTTTTTAGAGCTAAATAAAAAGGCAAAGGAATGGATTGCAGAAGAATGCATTTCATTAGGTATTATTAAAAATAAGGAAGAGGTATCAAGGTATTATTATCATAGTATAGGACATAGTTTAGGAATGGATACTCATGATATAGAACTTGAAAATAGAAATGTAATATTTCAGCCAGGTATGATATATACCGTGGAACCAGGTATATATATTGAAGAAGAAGGAATAGGTATAAGAATAGAAGATGATGTTCTAATTACTGAAGAAGGCAATGAAGTGTTAACGAAGAAAATGATTAAAACTGTAGATGAAATTGAAGAATTTATGAATAATAAAAATAATTATATTGCAAATAATGAGTAATAAATGTACAATGTTTAGGTAAATTAAATGTAAATAAAGATTGGGTAGAGGTGCGATACTTAAGAGTACTATTAATGAGATAAGCACTATGAATTAATAGGAAAGGAATTATCGCCGAAGCATATGATTGAAGCTTTAATATCATATAGCTGGGGTTACATAGAATATATGTAACACTGTCACAAAATTAATTTGTGGGGAGCTATCACTTAGGGAATTTAATCTTATTTTTATAAGCATATTCTAGCCTTGGGTGAATACCCAAGGCTTTTTTATTTATTATATTATATTTTCTTTGAATATGTGGAAAACTATTTTTAAATTTTATATATTTTTAAAATTATAAAAATAATAAATAAAAATTCTGCCCTTTAATTATTTACAAGACTTTTAAGGGGGACTCAATATGAAAAACAAAAGAAAAATCAAAATTATAATAATGACATTATTGATGATTTTATTATCCACATCAGTAGTTTTTGCAACAGAAGTTGATATGGCAACAGCAAATGCAAATCATTATGGATTTTTAACTTTAATACCACCATTGGTTGCAATAGTATTAGCATTTTTAACTAAAAATGTAATAATATCATTATTTGTAGGAACACTTGCAGGTACTTTCTTAGTTAGCTTAGTAGATAGTTCTTTTATGGGAGCTTTAGTGAATTCTTTCTTAGATTTTGTATCAAGAGTTCTAAATTCATTAGCAGATCCATGGAATGCAGGTATAATACTTCAAGTATTAGTTATTGGTGGAGTTATACATTTAGTTGCTAAAATGGGTGGAGCTAAAGCTGTAGCAGAAGCTTTAGCAAGAAAGGCTAAAACAGCTAAAAGTACACAATTAGTTACACTTTTATTAGGATTGGCAGTTTTCTTTGATGACTATGCAAATTCATTAATAGTTGGCCCTATTATGAAACCAGTAGCAGATAAGATGAAAATATCTAGAGAAAGACTTTCTTTTATTATTGATGCAACAGCAGCACCTATAGCAGGACTTGCAATTGTATCAACATGGGTAGGATTAGAAGTTGGGTTAATTAATGATGCTTTTGTAAATGGTGTAGGACAACAAGTAGATGCCTTTGGTGTTTTCTTACAAACTATACCGTATAGATTTTATAATATATTAATTTTATTTTTTGTATTTATTACATCTTTCTTATTGAAAGATTTTGGACCTATGTATAAGGCAGAAATAGAGGCTAGAAGAAGAGAAATAAAAGAAGGCAAAAAAAATAATTCTTCAGAATCAAATATAGAACATGCAGAACTTGAGCCTAAGGAAGGAATTAAGTTGAGTATTTGGAACGCTATTATACCAATAGGAACATTAGTTGCAACTGCATTAATTTGTTTCTATTTTAGTGGATATTCTTCTATAATGGGAGGAGAAGATATAGCATTACAACAAATGATGACTAGTTCTCCAATGTCATTTAGAGCAATACAAGAAGCATTTAGTGCATCAGATGCATCAGTAGCTTTATTTCAATCAGCTTTATTATCAAGTATAGTTGCTATGACTATAGGTGTAATTAAGAAGATATTCACTATTTCAGAAGCAATAGAAACATGGATAGATGGAATGAAGCCATTATTAATAACAGGTTTAATACTATTATTAGCTTGGTCATTAAGTTCAGTAATTAAAGATTTAGGAACTGCTAAATATTTAGTAACATTACTTTCTGGTTCATTACCAAACTTTTTACTTCCAAGTTTAATATTTGTTTTAGCAGCTATAATATCTTTTGCAACAGGTACTGCTTATGGAACTATGGGAATATTAATGCCCCTTGCAATTCCTTTAGCTTACTCAATGAATCCAGATATGAGCTATGTAATAGTTAGTACAAGTGCAGTTTTAACAGGAGCAATTTTTGGAGACCATTGTTCACCTATATCAGATACTACAATTCTTTCATCAATGGGGGCTGGATGTAATCATATAGCTCACGTTAATACTCAAATGTGGTATGCATTATTCGTAGCTAGTATTACAATAGTATTTGGATATATTCCAGCAGGATTTGGATTACAATGGTACATAGTGCTTCCAATATCATTACTTGCAGTTTATTTAGGAGTACAAATCCTTGGGAAAAAAGTAGAATAAATATAATAAGGAGCTGCTTCGGCAGCTCCTTATTATTATGTAAAAAGACTTATGTAATTTGAAAGTTACTATATTATGGTTTATAGTTAGGTATATAATATTTAAAAAAAGAAATAGGGGGCAAAATATGAGTAACTTAGAAAAACTTAGAAAAGCTATGAAAATAGAAAACATAAATTATTACATTATTCCAAGCAGTGACTCTCACCAAAGTGAATATGTATCAGAATATTTTAAGGGAAGAGAATATGTATCAGGATTCACAGGCTCAGCGGGAACACTTTTAGTTGGATTAGAAGATGCTTATCTTTGGACTGATGGTAGATATTTTATCCAAGCTGATAAAGAACTTAAAAGTAGTGGGATTTCTCTAATGAAAATGAGAACTCCAGGATATCCAACAATTGAAGAATGGATAAAGGATAATGTAAAAGAAAACGAAGTTCTAGGCTTTGATGGAAAGGTATTTTCAGTAAACCAATATGAAGGTTATTTAAATATAGCGAAGGAAAATAATTTTAATATTAATATGAGAAATGACTTATTAGATTCTATATGGAAGGAAAGACCTCAATTACCTAAAAATAAGATTTTCTTACATGATGAAAAGTATGCAGGAAAATCTGCTAGTGAAAAGCTTGGTGAAGTTAGAAAGAATATGAAAGCAAAGAATGCTGATTATTTTATATTATCTTCATTAGATGATATAGCATGGTTATGTAATATTAGAGGAAATGATATTAAGTTTAATCCGGTAGCTCTTTCTTATGTATTAGTTGGAATGGATTATTCTAATATATATATAGATGAAAATAAAGTTGATGCTGAAACTAAAACTAAGTTAAATTCAGAAGGTTTTGAAATTAAAGGATATAATGAAATTGAAGATGATGTAAAATTGCTAAAAGGAACGGTTATCTTAGATTCAAATAAACTAAATGCAAAAATATTTGCTGCTTTAAATAATGAAGTAAAAGTAATAAGAGAATTAAATGTAACAACTAATTTAAAAGCTATAAAAAATGAAGTTGAAATAGCTAATTGGGAAGTTTCTCAAGTGAGAGATGGAATTGCTATGGTTAAGTTTATTAAATGGCTAAAGAGCAATATAGGAAAAGAAAAAATAACAGAAATATCTGCAAGTGAAAGATTAACAGCTTTTAGAGCACAAGGAGATAATTATAAAGGAGATAGCTTTGGAACTATAGCAGGATATAAGGATCATGCTGCAATGATGCATTATTCAGCTACAGAAGCTAGTGAATATGAATTAAAGCCAGAAGGAATGTTCCTTGTAGATTCAGGTGCTCAATATTTAGATGGAACTACTGATATTACTAGAACTTTCATATTAGGACATATTACAGAAGAAGAAAAAAGGGATTATACATTAGTATTAAAAGGGCATATAGCATTAGCATCTGCTAAATTTTTAAGAGGAACTACTGGGATTAATTTAGATGTACTAGCAAGAAGACCTCTTTGGAATTATGGAATAGATTATAAATGTGGAACAGGTCATGGAGTAGGATTTTTCCTAAATGTTCACGAGGGTCCACAAGGAATAAGGCCAGAAGGAAATTCAGTGGCGTTAGAGCCAGGAATGATTATAACTAATGAGCCAGGAGTTTATAAAGAAGGAAAACATGGAATAAGAACAGAAAATACTCTTTTAGTAGAAAAAGACTTTGTATCAGAAGAATTTGGAGAGTTTTATAAATTTAGAACAATTTCCTACTGCCCAATAGATCTAGAAGGAGTTAATGTAGAAATGCTATCACCAGAAGAAAAAGATTGGTTAAATGACTATCATAGCATGGTCTACGAAAAACTAAGTCCATACTTAAATGAAGAAGAAAAAGAGTTCCTAAAGTATGAAACAAGAAGAATATAGTCAGTGAAAAGGTAAGAGCTAATAGAGAAGAGTTATTGAAGAAATTCAGCGAAAGCTGAATTTCTTTCTTAAAATTTTTTAAATGTAATTTACACTAATATTAATATTTAAATTTTAGATTGATAATATCTTATTATTGTCACTTTAATTCGTTTGTAGGATGCAATAGATCTATTTTGAGCCAATACATAATGCTAACTCTAGAGCAAGTGTAGCAATCTTATCCTTTTGCGGTAGATTAGACTCATTTGATAGGCTTCTTTTATCCCATTCCTCACAATCTAAATTATCTGCTGCATAGAAAAAGTGAAATATATCTTTTTCTCGAAATTGAGCAAGAGCAGCGATTGCAGAACATTCCATATCCACGCAGATACATCCTTGAGATTTTCTTAATTTAACCTTATCACGGGTTTCTCTATATATTCCATCAGTAGTCCATACTTTTCCTATATGATATTTTAATTTATAATTCTCAAGTATATTTGTGAATATATCTGTATATTTTAGATTCACAGCTATTTCATATGAAGGTGGACAATAATGAAAACTTGTGCCTTCATCTCTAATTGCCATATTAGGAATAATTATTGAACAATCCTCTATAGATGAGTCCAATACACCACAAGTTCCAAAAATAATCAATTTTTCAGCTCCCATTGCAAAAATATCTTCTATTACTGCAATACAACCGGGTGCACCAACATAAGACATAAACAAAGCTACTTCAATTCCATTATAATTTACTTTATAAATAGGAATTTCCATATTTGCTATAGAAGTTGAATTAATTTTAACTCCTTTAAGTTGTGTTACCAATCTATTAAATGTAGCTCTTGCAAAACATGAAACTGCAATTTTAGGAAATCCATCAATTGGATTAATAATATCAAAGGCATTAATTACAGCCAACTTATTTTCATCAAATTCTTCAAGTATCATAAAATCCCCCTTTTTAAGATGCTTTTAATTTATATAACTCTAAATATAACTTCATTTCTAACTATGATTAATAATGGATATTTATATTATACATTAATCATGTATTATAATTCCATAAAAAGTAAATGTCATGAATTCAAGTAAAATTAAAAAGGGTACTGTTTCATAATGTCATTACGCATTATCCATTATGAATTAAAAATAAAAAGCTTCGCTTTTATTTTTCTGGTGGTGATATAAATTTATTAACTAGTAGACCTACAAATATTCCAAAAAGAGTTTCTACAATTCTATTAAGAGCATAGTAAATTGGATGGCCAAATGCATGAGCTGTAGTAACTGCTAAAAAAACTATACAGGATATATTTATAGCCCCATTTTTCTTAATTAAATTACAGGAATAAATTACTAAAATAATTCCTATTCCAATGGTTAAATAAACAAGGAATTTGCTAATAAAATATGGATTTACATTGTAAGTAATAAATCTACATATTAGTAGAAATATAAGGCCCAATACAGCTCCTAAAATTGTACCTAATCCTCTGTTTATAGCCATATCAATAGAGTTGGAAACCGTATCTTGAACGCAAAAAACAGAAGTTAAACAAGCGAAAAATGGCTCATTTGGGAAAAATAATAGACAAAGAAATACTGCTATAGCAGTCTTTATAGTTCTTAATCCAATGGTTGGTAACTTAAACTTCATATTATATCTCCTTATCTTTAGTTATTATTAGTGGTATTATTTTTTCCTTTTGGAGGATGTATATACTTATTAATTAATATTGCTACTGTTACTCCAAAAGCTGTTTCAACAGTTCTATGTATAGCGTACATTAATGGATCATTAAAGCTTTGAGTAATTAATATTGCCATGAATGTAATAGAAGAAATAGAACAAGCTGAAGGTTTTTTAATTATATTGCATATATATATTATTAATGAAACTCCCAAGGCAACTATTATAGGTAAGAATTTTTGAAGATGAAATTCATTAATTATATATAGGAGCATTAATGAGAGAACACCTCCAAGTAATGTACCTATTAGTCTATTAAGTCCAATTTTTAATGAATTTTCTATTGTACTTTGAACACAGATTACAGCAGCAATTGCAGCAAAAAGAGAATTTGGCCAAAATATAAGACATATTAAAACTGATAAACCTGTTTTAATATTTCTAGATCCTATATGAGGCAAGTCCAGTTTTTCCACATAATCAACTCCAATCCTTTTTTTATAATTATATCATATAAAATATGTAGGTCTATCTTGAGATAATTTTTAACAATACAAAAATAATATAAATTATATTGCGATAATAGAAATATTTAGGCTAAAATTATAATAGTATAATAAGTTAAGTATAATTATCATATAGAAGGAAGGATACTATGGAATTTTGGGTTTATATATTAATATCAGAGCTAATCCCCTTAGGGCTATTTATTATAGGAGGACTATATGAATCAAGTTCAACAAAATATGAGGATATGAAATTTGGATATAAAAATGAATATACAATTAAGGATAAAGTTTCATGGGAATACTCTAATAAACTTGCAGCAAAGATATTTGGTTCAATAGGAAGTTTATTATTTGTAGTTAATGCTATAATATTATTAATTTTGGGAGAGAATGCTTTTACTTTTATTTTAATATTAAGCTTATTTATGGTAATTTTATCAAAGATGATGTTAGATAATCTTTTGAAGAAGAAGTTTAGTAAAAAGTCATAATTTAAAAGTAATTGACACTTAAAATAATATAGAATATCATAGTAATAACAATGATTTAAATGCTATGAAAAGAAGAGTAGTAAAGAACAAAGTGTCTAAAGAGAGCTAGGTTAGGTGAAAGCTAGTGACATGAAGCTTTATGAAGATGGCCTTGGAGCATACTTTCTGAGCATTAAAGCTAGGATAGTACGGGAGCAACCGTTATATTGCAAGGTGATGCTATGTCACCTACTGAGATATTTATTGCAAAATAAATATGAATTAGAGTGGTAACACGTATAATACGTCTCTATGTAGGTTTTAATATACCTATATAGAGGCTTTTTTATTATTAACGAAATGATTATTATTTAGGAGGAAAATGGTATGTGTAAAAAGACATATTATATTACTACACCAATTTATTACCCATCAACTAAACTTCATATCGGAAATACTTATACTACTGTAGCAGCTGATGCCTTAGCTAGATATAAGAGATTAACAGGATATGATGTAATGTTTTTAACAGGTACAGATGAGCATGGACAAAAGATACAAAGAATTGCTGAAGAAAAGGGAATAACACCAAAGGCCCATGTAGATGAAATAGTAGCAGGAATTAAAGATTTATGGAAGATTATGAATATAAGCTATGATAAATTCATAAGAACTACTGATGATTATCATATTAAAGCTGTTCAAGATATATTTAAAAAATTATATGACAATGGTGATATATATAAGTCTTCTTATGAAGGTTTATATTGTACTCCATGTGAATCCTTCTGGACGGAAACTCAATTAGTTAATGGAAATTGTCCAGACTGTGGAAGACCAGTAGAGAAGTCAAAAGAAGAAGCTTACTTCTTCAAAATGAGTAAATATGCTGATAAACTAATGGATTATATTGAAGCACATCCAGAATTTATTCAACCAGAATCAAGAAAAAATGAAATGGTTAATAACTTCTTAAAGCCAGGTTTACAAGACCTTTGTGTTTCAAGAACGAGCTTTAACTGGGGAGTTCCAGTTACCTTTGATGAAGGTCATGTTGTTTATGTTTGGATAGATGCACTTTCAAACTATATAACAGCTTTAGGATATGGTAGTGATAATAAGGAACTTTATGAAAAATATTGGCCAGCAGATGTTCACTTAATTGGTAAGGACATATTAAGATTCCATACTATTTATTGGCCAATAATGTTAATGGCTTTAGATTTACCGCTTCCAAAGCAAGTATTCGGCCATGGATGGTTACTTGTTGATGGTGGCAAGATGTCTAAATCTAAAGGAAATGTAGTTGATCCAGTAACTTTAGTTGAAAATTTTGGAGTAGATGCAGTTAGATACTATTTATTAAGAGAAATTCCATTTGGAGCAGATGGATTATTTAATAATGAAATATTTATTAAGAAGATAAATTCAGATCTTTGCAACGACTTAGGAAACTTACTATCTAGAACTGTAGCTATGATAGAAAAATATTTTGATGGAGTAATTCCAAGTAATAATGTTAAAGAAGCTATTGATGATGAATTAATTAACTTAGCTTTAGAAACTCCTAAGAAAGTTAATAATGCAATAGATCATTTAAGAATACCAGAAGCTTTAGAATATGTATTTAATTTAATAGGAAGAGCTAATAAATATATAGATGAAACTACACCATGGATACTAGCTAAGGATGAAGAAAAGAAAGAAAGACTTGGAACAGTATTATATAACTTAGTTGAAAGCTTAAGATTTGCTTCAGTATTATTATCAGCTTTCCTACCAGATACAAGTAAGAAGATAAATGAACAAATAAATGCAAGCAATATCACTTTTGAATCATTAAGTAGCTTTGATGGAACAGTAGTTGGAACTAAGGTTCAAAAAGGAGAAGCTCTATTCCCAAGAATAGATGTAGATAAAAAGTTAGCAGAATTAGATGCTTTAAGAGAAGCAGAATTAGCATCTAATAAAAAAGAAGAAAAGAGAGAAATAACTCCAATAAAAGAAGAAATAACAATAGAAGACTTTGAAAAAATAGATTTAAGAGTAGTAAAAGTATTATCTTGCGAACCAATAAAGAAAGCTAAGAAATTATTAAAACTAACTGTAGACTTAAATGGAGAAGAAAGACAAGTGGTTTCAGGAATAGCTAACTACTACAAGCCAGAAGAATTAGTTGGAAAATACGTAGTTTTAGTAGCAAATCTAAAACCAGTAACACTAAGAGGCGAATTATCACAAGGAATGATACTAGCAGCAGCTACTGATGATGATAGCCTATTAAAAGTAGTAAATCCTGGTGAACTACCAACAGGAAGCGTTGTTAGATAATGAATAATTAATAATTAATAATGAAGAATTATGGTAATAATTTAGCTGTGGCTAAATTATAAAAAAATGAAACTCAGCTTATGCTGAGTTTTCTCCTTAATTTTATACTTTACATTTTACATTCTTCATTAAAAAA